>NZ_JBEXRZ010000141.1:0-18415 GCF_040613325.1 Streptomyces sp. NPDC006283
CAGTCGTACGCTCCGACCGCTCCCCCGCCACCTCGACCCGCTCACCCGACCTCTTCGCCTCCGCGAGAGCCCTCCGCCCCTCGTCCTGCCCCGCGGTCGCCTCGTCGGCGACCGCCCGTGCGAAGGGCTCCGCGCCCACCGCCGGCAGCGCGCTCATCGCCACCGCGGCTGCCACGGCCGGGACGAGCCAACGGCGTCGTCTGCTCTCCGCGCCACGATCTCGGCGCCCCCACCTCATCCTCACGACCCACCCCATCGCTCGTCCTGAACATGCCATGCAGGGGCAAGCTATGAGTCGGATGATCAAGAATGAAGACCTTGTGGCGACATTGTGATCGAGACCCCACGAGAGACCACACAAATCGTTCACATTGACGCGTGCATGCCCGTATTGAACACGGGCCGCGGCTCAGGACGCCGGGTGCGGCTCCAGGAATTCCAGCCGGTTGCCGAACGGGTCGCGTGTGTAGAAGCGGTCGTGCCCGGGGAATTCGCCGTCCCATGTCACCTCGTGGCCGCACTCCTCCAGACGCGCGGCAAGGCTCCCGAGGGAGCGGACCAGGATCCCCGGGTGGGCCTTGCGGGCAGGCGCGAAGTCCCGTTCGACACCGAGGTGAACCTCGAGGTCGCCGCCGCGGAACCAGCATCCGCCTCGGGCGGCGAGCACCGGCGGCTTCCGCAGCTCGGTCATGCCGAGCACGTCCCCCCAGAAGCGGCGGCACCGGTCCTCCCCTCCGGGCGGGACGGCCAGTTGGACGTGGTGCAGTCCGCCGAAGTGGTGGCCCGCGGTGACATCAACGCTCATCGACTCTTCCCCCATGTGTTCGGCTGCGTACGTGGGCACATGCTCGCACGGCGCCGGGAGGCCGCACCGGCTGTTGCCGAGGAAGATCCTCTTCCTGCTGGCCCCGCAGAAAGAGGGGGGATACCCCCACTGACGCCGCGTCCGGCAGGCCGTAGTTTCTGTGCCATGGAAGCCCGCGACCCCGAGCTCAAGAAGGAGCTCGACGCCACCCTCCACGCCCGCCGCGACCTGGGCGAGGAGTACGAGTCCGCACTCGTCGAGTCGTTCCTGGCGAAGGTCGAGGAACGGCTCGACACCACCGTCGACCGCCGGGTCAGGCGCCGGCTCGCCGAACAGCAGATGACGGTCGCCCGCGGCCCCCGCCCGCAGCAGTCCGGGGACACCTTCGGCGAGCGCTTCGGCTTCGGCATCATCACGATGATCCTGGCGATCCCGCTCTCCGCGATCGGCGTGGCCAACGCCGGCCTGCCGGGCCTGATCGTGACCTGGCTCGGGATCGTCGGTGTGAACGTGGCCCACGTCGCGCATGCCTGGCCCTGGCAGCGCAAGACCCGATCCGCCGGTTCCGAGTGGGACGAGTGACGGAGGCCGGCTCCCCGTGATTCCGCCGCCCCGCGAGAGCGGGTGCAACGCGGTTCAGGCGTGACGGGGTCAAGGCGGGAGCGGTCAAGGCGGGACGTGGTTCGGGCGCAGAAGTGGTACGCGGGGACCGCCGCACCCCCGGCCAAGGGCCGGGGGCCGGGACGACAGCGGTCCCCGCGAGCGACACGGGCCGGGTCAGGACCGGTTGTCCGCGTCCGGGGCGTCCTGGAGGTCCGGGAGCCGCTCCGGAAGTCCTCATGACGCCGCCGCTGATGCCGGCCGGGTTACCTGCCCGGTCCCCCCGCCGACATCAACCACTGTGCCGGACGCGTGTTAAGCGGGTGCTGCGCGTACATGACGCGCTCGTGCCGATTGCACGAAACGGCGTCCGAGACGGACTACTTGCTGCCCTTGGCAAGGAACGCCAGCAGGTCCTGACGGCTCACCACACCCGTCGGCTTGCCTTCGACCAGCACGATCGCCGCGTCCGCGCCGCCGAGCACCGACATCAGGTCGCCGACCGGCTCGCCGGAGCCGACCTGCGGCAGCGGCGCGGACATGTGCTTCTCCAGCGGGTCGCCCAGGGACGCGCTCTGTGTGAACAGCGCGTCGAGCAGCTCGCGTTCGACGACGGAGCCGATGACCTCCGCGGCCATCACGTCCGGGTGGCCGGCGCCCGGCTTCACGATGGGCATCTGGGAGACGCCGTACTCCCGGAGCACCTCGATGGCCTGACCGACCGTCTCCTCCGGGTGCATGTGCACCAGGCTCGGGATGCCGCCGGCCTCCTTGTCGCGGAGCACGTCGCCGACGCACGCGGCACCCTCGCCCGCCAGGAAGCCGTAGTCGGCCATCCACTCGTCGTTGAAGATCTTGCTCAGGTACCCGCGGCCGCTGTCCGGCAGCAGCACGACCACGATGTCGTCGGGTCCCAGCCGCTCCGCGACGCGCAGGGCCGCGACGACGGCCATGCCGCAGGAGCCGCCGACCAGCAGGCCCTCCTCCTTGGCGAGGCGGCGCGTCATCTGGAAGGAGTCCTTGTCGGAAACGGCGACGATCTCGTCCGTCACGGTCCGGTCGTAGGCGGAGGGCCAGAAGTCCTCACCGACGCCCTCGACGAGGTACGGGCGGCCGGAACCGCCCGAGTACACGGAGCCCTCGGGGTCCGCGCCGATGATCTTGACCTTGCCGTCGCTGACTTCCTTCAGATAGCGACCGGTGCCGGAGATCGTGCCGCCGGTGCCGACGCCCGCGACGAAGTGCGTGATCCGCCCGTCCGTCTGCTCCCACAGCTCCGGCCCGGTGGTCTCGTAGTGCGAGCGCGGGTTGTTGGGGTTGGAGTACTGGTCCGGCTTCCACGCGCCCGGCGTCTCGCGCACCAGGCGGTCGGAGACGTTGTAGTACGAGTCCGGGTGCTCGGGGTCGACGGCCGTGGGGCACACGACGACCTCGGCGCCGTACGCGCGCAGCACATTGATCTTGTCCGTGGACACCTTGTCCGGGCAGACGAAGATGCACTTGTAGCCCTTCTGCTGGGCCACGATCGCAAGTCCTACGCCGGTGTTGCCACTCGTCGGCTCGACGATGGTGCCGCCGGGCTGCAGGGCGCCGCTCTCCTCCGCCGCCTCGATCATCCGCAGGGCGATCCGGTCCTTGACCGACCCGCCCGGGTTGAAGTACTCCACCTTGGCGAGGACGGTCGCAGAAACGCCTGCGGTCACGCTGTTCAGCTTCACCAGCGGGGTGTCGCCGACAAGACTGATCATCGAGTTGTGGATACGCACAATGTTCTCCGGGGTCTCCGTGATGGTGCGCCCAGCGTAAGCGGCCGAACGTGGGATTGGACGACGGTCGCTACGGGGCAGTTAGGTCATGTACGGCAACAAGGCCTGCGAGGGCTGCGGCCGCGGCGGCTGCGGCCCCGCGGGCTGCGAGGAGGTGGCTCGGACTGTGTCGAGGGCGAGGGTGGCGCGGCGTATCGCGGCAGGCGCGGCGTACGGCGGAGGCAGCATCGGGCTGCTGGGAGCGGCGGCTGTCGGTCTGGTCCTGGCGGAGGTCCAACTGGCCAAACGCACCGTCGGCGGGGGCAGGGCCCCCATCCCGCCACGGGGCGACGGGCTCTACGGGCTGGCCTTCGGCCGTGACAACCCCCTGCACCTCGGCGTCCTGGGCGACTCCACCGCGGCCGGCCAAGGCGTGCGCCGGGCGGGCCAGACACCCGGAGCTCTGCTCGCCTCCGGCCTGGCCGCGGTGGCGGAGCGGCCGGTCGAGGTCCGCAACGTCGCACTCCCGGGGGCGCAGTCGGACGACCTGGAGCGACAGGTGACGCAGCTGCTCGCCGACCGTACGCGCACGCCGGACGTCTGCGTGATCATGATCGGCGCGAACGACGTCACCCACCGGATGCCGCCCACACAGTCCGTGCGCTACCTCGCCTCCGCGGTGCGCAGGCTGCGCACGGCGGGAGCCGAGGTGGTCGTCGGCACCTGCCCGGACCTCGGGACGATCGAGCCGGTCTACCAGCCGCTGCGCTGGCTGGCGCGCCGGGTGAGCCGCCAGCTCGCGGCGGCGCAGACGATCGTGGCCGTGGAACAGGGCGGGCGCACGGTCTCGCTCGGCGACCTGCTCGGTCCCGAGTTCGCGGCGAACCCGCGCGAGATGTTCGGGGTGGACAACTACCACCCGTCGGCGGAGGGCTACGCGACGGCGGTGATGGCCATGCTGCCGACGCTGTGCGCGGTGCTGGGCCTGTGGCCGGAGAGCGATGCCCTGGACCCGGACCGGGACGAAGACATGCTGCCGGTCGCCCGGGCCGCGGCGACGGCCGCGTCGGAGGCGGGCACGGAGGTCACGGGCGCACGCGCACCGTGGGCGCTCCTCAAGCACCGCCGGCGCCGGCGCCTCCCCGCCCCGGAGGCCACGCCTCCGTCCGTGCCGGACACCGAGCCTGCGGAGGGGCGCAGGGCGAGCGGCTGAGGCGGGGGCCCGGGTCCGGGGGCTCTGCCACCGGGCCCGGCTCAGCGGGCGGTACGGGCGCCGGGCGGTACCCGGTTTCGGGCAAGGGCGGCGTGGGGAGGAGCACCACCCACAGGGGCATAAGCAAGCGACCGCTTAGAAAAGAGGCCCGCATCACACCATCCGCACAGTGACCCACGCGGTACGTACCGGTAACTTCCCAACCAGCCCTTCCGTCTTCCCCTCATGGAGCCGTGATGCCCGAAGCCGTGATCGTCTCTGCCGCCCGTTCCCCGATCGGCCGGGCCTTCAAGGGCTCGCTCAAGGAGGTCCGTCCCGACGACCTGACCGCCGAGATCATCAAGGCCGCGCTCGCCAAGGTGCCCGAGCTCGACCCGCGTGACATCGACGACCTGATGCTCGGCTGCGGCCTCCCCGGCGGCGAACAGGGCAACAACCTGGGCCGCATCGTGGCCGTCCAGATGGGGATGGACCACCTCCCCGGATGTACCGTCACCCGCTACTGCTCCTCGTCGCTGCAGACCTCCCGCATGGCCATGCACGCCATCAAGGCCGGCGAGGGCGACGTCTTCATCTCGGCGGGCGTCGAGCTGGTGTCCCGCTTCGTGAAGGGCAACTCCGACAGCCTGCCGGACACGCACAACCCCTTCTTCGCCGAGGCCGAGGCCCGCACCGCCGCCGTCGCCGAGTCCGAGGGTTCCACCTGGCACGACCCGCGCGAGGACGGCCTGGTCCCGGACGCCTACATCGCGATGGGCCAGACCGCGGAGAACCTCGCCCGCCTCAAGGGCGTCACGCGCCAGGACATGGACGAGTTCGCCGTGCGTTCGCAGAACCTCGCGGAGGAGGCCATCAAGAACGGCTTCTGGGCGCGCGAGATCACTCCGGTCACCACCCCGGACGGCACGGTCGTCAGCACGGACGACGGTCCGCGCGCCGGTGTGACCCTCGAGGGCGTGCAGGGCCTGAAGCCGGTCTTCCGCCCCGACGGCCTGGTCACGGCCGGCAACTGCTGCCCGCTCAACGACGGTGCCGCCGCGCTCGTGATCATGAGCGACACCAAGGCCCGCGAGCTCGGCATGACGCCGCTGGCCCGGATCGTCTCCACCGGTGTCTCCGGCCTCTCCCCCGAGATCATGGGCCTCGGCCCGGTCGAGGCGTCCAAGCAGGCGCTCAAGCGGGCCGGGCTGACCACGTCCGACATCGACCTCGTCGAGATCAACGAGGCCTTCGCCGCACAGGTGATCCCGTCCTACCGCGACCTCGGCTTCGACCTGGACAAGGTCAACGTCAACGGCGGCGCGATCGCGGTCGGTCACCCCTTCGGCATGACGGGCGCGCGCATCACCGGCACGCTGATCAACAGCCTCCAGTTCCACGACAAGCAGTTCGGTCTCGAGACGATGTGCGTGGGCGGCGGCCAGGGTATGGCGATGGTGATCGAGCGGCTCAGCTGAGCTGGAGCGGAGGGTAGGGGTCGCCTGAGGAACCAAGGCGGCACCTGCCCGCAGCGGTAGCGAAGCCGAGCGCGACCACAGGACTGAGCGCGACCACCAGGATCGAGCGGCTCGGCTGAGCCGCGCAGGAGCGGCCGGCACAGGCGTGTGGGCCCGCTCCGGATCTCAGTTCGTGACTGAATCTCCCCCAGGATGTGACCTATCTCCTGGGGGAGAACCCTTTTTGCAGGTCACGGCGGCTCCACTGCCGAACATGAGGCCCAAAGTCCTGTCCATTTCGTGACGTAATGCACTGACAGGAGGCGCGGGTCCATCGCAAGCTGATGTAGAAGTCGGGGGGATCCGATTGAAACCGGGAGTAAGTCAGTGAGCGCCATGTCTCTTGCCCTGCTGCTGACCACGGCCGCCGCCACGGCCGTGGGCGCCGCTGCCCTGCACGCCGCCCACGGGCTCCGTAAGCAGGTCACGGCCCTGCGCAGCGAGCTCGCCACGGCGTCCGGGCTCGCCGCCCGTACCGCGTCCGTGCCCCATGCCCGCAGCGGTGACGCCGCCGAGATACGCGCGGCCGTCGCCGAGGCGCTCGCCGAGGAGCGCGAGCGGGAGCTGGCCGAGGCGCGCGCCTTCTGGGCCGCGCAGGAAGCCCGCGACGCGGCCGACGCCTCCGCCCGTTTCTCCGGCGACGGCGCCGGTTCCGTGCTGGGCGGGCTGTCCGGCGTCGGCGAGGAGATCCCGCCGTTCTACGTCCCGCGCCAGGCCGACTTCGTGGGCCTCGAGTCGATGGATCTGGACGCGGTGGAGGGTCTCGACGACATGGCGGACCTGCCCGAGGTGACCGAGTTCGCCGAGGACTCCCCCGAGCTGGCCGCGGCCCGCCGCCGCCACCCCTCCCACCCCGACTTCGTGCCGGTCCAGACGCCGGTCGTCACCGACCATGAGCGCACGGTGGCCAAGCTCGAGGAACTGGCCGACACCGCCACCGAGCTGGCGGACGTACGTCCCGGCCCGCTGGGCACGCTGGACGTCTACGTCTTCACCGACGGCACCACACTGTGCATGACCCCGGGCCACCGGGAGACCGCCGAGCGCCTCGCGGACGCGCTGCGCGCGGGCAACGCGCCGGTACTGCTGGGCGGATCCGGGGTGTCCGGTGCGTACGCCCTGACGTTCTCCTGCGGCCAGGAGAGTGTGTACATCCTCGCGGACCGCGTGATCGCCTCCCACTGAGCCCGGACGGGGCCCGCGCCCGGACGGCCCGCGCCTCCCACGGGCGCGGACGGACCGCGATCCGGGCCCCGCGCACGTGCGGCCGGCTCTAGAGGCCCGACCGCACGCTCGCCGCGCGGACCAGCGCCACCGCCTCGTCGAGCTCGCGTGACCGCGCCGGCTCCGCCGATCGAAGCGCTTCGGCCAAATCGTGCGCCGCCACCATCAGTTGGTCCGCGGCCGCGAACACCCCCGCGTCCGGCATGACCCTCGGCTCGCCCGCCGGCTCCTCGATCTGCTGTGCCATGGCCGCCAGTTCCCTGGCCAGGGCCAGTCCCTCCGCAGCGGCGCCCTGCTGCAGCCGGCTCTGCGGCGCGGCCCGCAGACGGTCCGCAAAGCGGTCCGCCACGGCGGTCAGTTCGGTCGTATCAAGCACGCCGCGACCCTACGCGCCCTCCCGGGACTGTTGCCAATACGCGCACGCTCAGGCACGGTGGCGTGAAGAGCGAAACGCGCAATGCGTCCGGAGGCGCCGATGTCCCAAGTCTTCTCCGAAGAGACCCACCGAAATCTGCTCTCCCGAATCCCCGAGTGCACCGGTCGTGAGATCTCCGACTGGCTCCGCACCGTCGACGAAGGGCCGTCTCTCTTCCGCTTCGAGGAGAAGGTCAGCTGGCTCCGCGGCGAACACAACCTCGCGTACGGCCATGCGAAAGCGATCATCCACGAGTACGACCTGAGGCGCGCCGCGCGCAAGCTTCTCTAGACGCTTCAGGTGCCGCACACGACGGAAGGGCCCGCAGGCAGTGCCTGCGGGCCCTTCGTGCGGTCGGTCGGCCCGACCGCCGCGGCCGACTAGTCGTCGCCGCTGAAGATCGCCACCAGACGCAGCATCTCCAGGTAGATCCACACCAGCGTCACCGTGAGGCCGAAGGCCGCCAGCCACGACTCCTGGCGGGGCGCGCCGTAGGTGATGCCGTCCTCGATCTCCTTGAAGTTGAGAGTGAGGAAGAAGCAGCCGATCAGGATGGCCAGGATGCCGACGATCGCGCCGATCGGCCCGAAGCTGCGCAGCCCGCCGTCGTCGGCGACGCCGAAGACCACGAGGAGCAGGTTCACCGCCAGGACGGCGATGAAGGCGATCGCGATGGTCATGCCGATACGGGCATAACGCGCGGTGACCCGGATCCAGCGCTGCTTGTACACGAACAGCATGGCGCCGGTGACGGCCATGGTGCCGAGCACCGCCTGGAAGGGCGCGCCGTCCCAGCGGCTGTTGAACATCTCGCTGATCACGCCGAGGAAGATGCCCTCGAAGGCCGCGTAGCTCAGGATCAGCGCCGGGGACGCCTTGCGCTTGAAGGACTGGACGATCGCGAGGACGAAGGCCACGAGGGCCGAGCCGACGGCGATCCCATAGCTGGTGGGCGAGACCGGCAGGACCGTCCACGCGAGGACGGCACCGACGACGACGGTGCCGAGCGTCATGGCGGTACGCGCGACGACGTCGTCCATCGTCATGACGTCCGTGCGGACCTGCGCGGGGGCGCCGTGCTGGGTGTCCGCCGGAGCGTACGGGTTGGTGGCGTACGGGTTGCCGGTGCCCTGTGCGTACGGGTTCGTCGCGACAGCGGGGCCCCCGGCCTGCGGCTGCTGCGCGTTGAAGCCCGCGTAGCCGTTGTCGCGGCTGAACCCCCGTCGCGAGAAGACCGGGTTGCTGCTCCTCATCTCACTCCTCCTTGGCCACCGTGCGCGGCCTAGAAGTCAAGAGTAATGCGCAAGCAAAGGAATCGCCCTAGTGCTCGGGGAGGATCTTTCCGAGATCGTTGCCTCGGCGCGCAGGCGGGCCCGGACGGAAGCTTCCCGGCGTTGCCGGGGCCGGTACCGCACCCGGCCGGGGCGCGCGGGCCGGTCGGGGTCTCGGCCTCCACCTCCAGCTTTGCTCTTTCTTGCGCCTTCCGGGGCAGATTCAAGCAACACATTGCATCCTGAGTGTTGACCCGTGAGCACTCCACCGGCTTGGATGCGCAGCAATCCCCTTCCGCGTACTCCCGGAGCGTGTTCATGAACCACCGGCGAGCGAGACTCTGCGTCTCGGTCCTGGCGACGGTCCTCATGGGGGCGTCGATAACGACCGCAGGCGCCGCCACACCGGCGGACGACGCGTCCGCCGCCGAGAGGCTCGGTGACGTCACCGGCTTCGCGGCGGACGGCGACGACTACACCGTGTCCTCGGGGCAGGCGAAGCTGCGCATCAGCTTCCAGGACGACGGCCTGTTCCGGGTCCACCTGGCGCCCGACGGCCGTTTCACCGACCCCGCCAACGACGACCCTTCGGACCCGAAGGCCCCCGACGCGGACATCGTCGTGAAACGCGACTACAAGGGCGCGGGCTCGACGTATGCCGAGAGCCGCGAGGCTTATGTCATCCGCACCGACGAGGCGACGCTGACCGTCTCCAAGTCCCCGCTCACCCTCAAGCTCGCCGACGAGGACGGCAGGGAACTGTGGCGCGAGAGCGCACCGCTCGCATGGTCCGAGGAGGGGACCGTGCAGTCGCTGGCTCAGGGCGCCAAGGAGCAGTTCTTCGGCGGCGGCATGCAGAACGGCCGGTTCAGCCACCGCGACCAGTCGATCGACATCGACCGGGACTACAACTGGAACGACGGCGGCAACCCCAACGCCGTCCCGTTCTACGTCTCCAGCCAGGGCTACGGCGTGCTGCGCAACACCTTCGCGCCGGGCCGGTACGACTTCCGATCCCCGGTGCGCACCACGCACGACGAGCAGCGGTTCGACGCGTACTACTTCGTCGGCGACGCCAAGCAGGTCATCGCCGACTACACCGAGCTGACCGGCCGTCCCGCCATGATGCCGATGTACGCGCTGGAGGTCGGCGATGCCGACTGCTACCTGCACAACGCCAACCGCGGGGAGCGCAAGACGCTCCGGGACGCCACGAAGGTCGCGGACGGCTATGCGGAGCACGGCATGCCGCTCGGCTGGATGCTCGTCAACGACGGCTACGGCTGCGGCTACGAGGACCTCGCGAAAACCGGCGACATGCTGCACGGGAACGGCGGTGAGCTCGGTCTGTGGACCGAGTCCGACCTGACCGAGCAGGAGTCGGAGGTCGGTGCGGGCGTTCGGGTGCGCAAGACCGACGTCGCCTGGGTGGGCCCCGGCTACCGCTTCGCCCTCGACGCCTGCGAGAAGTCGCAGAGCGGCATCGAGCAGCACAGCGCGGACCGCGCCACCGTGATGACCATCGAGGGCTGGGCGGGCACCCAGCGGTGCGGCGCGATGTGGAGCGGCGACCAGTCCGGCAGCTGGGACTACATCCGCTGGCAGATCCCCACGTACGCCGGCTCCACCATGTCGGGTCAGCACATGACCACGGGCGACATCGACGGCATCTTCGGCGGCAGCGCCGAGACCTACGTGCGTGATCTGCAGTGGAAGATGCTGCTGCCGATGACCTACTCGATGAGCGGCTGGGCGGCGAGCGACAAGCAGCCGTGGCGCTACGGCGAGCCGTACACGGCCATCAACAAGAAGTACATGCTGCTCCACGAGCGGCTGCTGCCGTACTTCTACACCCACAGCGCGAACGCGTCCGCAAACGGCGTCGGCCCGACCCGCCCGCTCTACCTGAACTACCCGAGCGACCCGGCCACGTGGGGTGACAAGGCGAAGTACGAGTTCCTCGCCGGTGACGACTTCCTGGTCGCCCCGGTCTACGAGGACAGCACCGTGCGTGACGGCATCTACCTGCCCGAGGGCCGCTGGGTCGACTACTGGACCGGCCGGGTCTACGAAGGCAAGCAGACCATCGACGGCTACCAGGCCCCGCTGGACACTCTGCCGCTGTTCGTCCGGGCGGGCGCGGTGGTGCCGATGTTCCCGGAGGGCACCACGGACTGGAAGCAGGGCAAGGACGCGGGCCGGCTCGACCTCGACATCTACCCGCAGAGCCGGTCGTCCTTCACCCTCTACGAGGACGACGGCCGCACCCGTGCCCACGCGGACGGTGCCTCGGCGACCCAGAAGATCGACGTGAGCGCTCCTGGGGCACGTCGGTCCGGCACCGTCGACATCACCGTCGGCGCGCTGAAGGGGACGTACGAGGGCAAGCCCACCGAGCGGCGCTACGGCCTGACCGTGCACACCGACGACCGTCCTTCCGGCGTGACGGTGGAGGGGAAGCGCCTGACGAAGGCGGCTTCGGCGGCGCGGCTCGAAGCGGCGGAGTCCGGCTGGTACTACGACGCCGGGACCGGCGTCGTCCACGTGAAGACGGCCGAGGCGCCGACCGCTGCCGCGCTGAAGGTCCGCATCACCGGGGCGGCCTCCGTCGGTGGCAAGCACCCCGAGGACCGGGACGTCCGGCTGGACGCGAGCGCCCCGGCGATCGCCTCGATCGGCGAGCCGCAGCAGGTGACGACATCGTTCACGAACAGCACGGGCAAGCCGGTGAAGGTGACCGGCACGGCGGTCACGGCGCCCGAGGGCTGGACCGTGCAGGCAGACGGGCCCACGACGGCCGAAGAGCTGGAGAGCGGGAAGACCTTCACCGCACGGTTCACCGTGACCGCGCCGAAGGACGCCGAACCCGGCACGTTCGAGCTCAGCGCCTCCTCCTCGTACGCCACCCGGAACGCCGCGTACGCCGTCGGGTCGCGGACCGGCACCACGCTGGCGCACGCCTCGGTCGAGGCGGCCGCCGACAACGTCGGTGTCACCCGGGAGGCCGCGCCGCAGGCGGGCAACCTCGACGGCGGCGGTTCCAGTTTCATCGCCGAGCGGCTGGCGGAGGCGGGTGTCTCGCCGGGCGCCACGGTCTCGGCGAACGGATTCACCTTCACCTGGCCCGACGCCGAGCCGGGCACGCCCGACAACGCGACCGGCAAGGGCCAGAGCATCAAGGTCACCGGAACGGAGAAGGGCAACGCCCTGGCCTTCCTCGGCACGGGCACGAGCGGCACGGCCGACGGCAAGGTGACCGTGCACTACACCGACGGCTCCACCACCGAGGCGACCCTCGGCTTCCCCAACTGGTGCTGCCTGCCGGCGGACAAGTACGGCGCGAAGACCGCCGTCAGCACCAAGGGCAAGAACACGCAGTCCGGGCCGGCCTACCCCACCGTCGACTACCGCCTCTACACGAAGACCGTCCGCATCGACCCGGCGAAGCAGGTGGCCGCGGTCACCCTGCCGAACAACGGCACCGTCCACGTCTTCGCGATGAGCGTCGGGCACGAGGAGATCGCGCCCGCGCCCCTCCCCGACGGGCAGTACGCACTGGCCAACGGCACCGAGTCCGGGCTGCTGCTCGAGGCGCCCGGTGACACGAACGCGGGTGGGCTGAAGGTCGGCGAGCCGTCCGCCTCACCGACGCAGAAGTGGAACGTCACCCGCAACGACGACGGTTCCTACCAACTGAAGAACGCCGGCAGCGGGCTGTGCGCCGATGTGGCGAGCAGCTCCACGACCAGCGGGGCGCAGGTGGTCCAGTACACCTGCACGGGCACGCCGAACCAGAACTGGGTCGTGACCAACGACTCCGGGGCGCTGACGATCAAGGCCAAGCACAGCGGCCTGTCCCTGGCGGCCACGGCCGCGGGGCCGGTGGTCCAGGTCACCGACACGGGTGCGGCCTCACAGCGCTGGCGCGCCAAGGGCGCCTGACAGGAGCTCACAGGCCGAGGGGCCCCTGTCGCCGTTGGGCGGCAGGGGCCCCTCGGCAGCTGCGGCAACCCGGCCGGCACCGGCCTGGGGCGGCCGGGCATATGTGCCCGGAGCCGGACTTGAACCGGCACGCCCCGAGGGGCAGCGAGGTTTAAGCTCGCCGTGTCTGCATTCCACCACCCGGGCGAGGTGTGAGGGCTCCGCGTTGGCACCTGAGCCTATCGGTGTTGATCGCCTCGCCATCGGGACGATGGCCCGATCTTGTCTTATTTTATTGGCGCCTGAGGGTGTGTCAGGCCAGGTAGTGGAGTATTCGTGCCCGCCTGCTACCGCCTGCGGCCCCTGCCTGGGACACCCGGGAATGACGGAAAAGCGCCCTCCGCTCCCCCATGCCGCCCTCGGGGGCGCCGTCATCCCAAAGGAGGAGGGACGTGGCGCCCGGTCCGACCCAAGAGGGCCCCAGGAACGGGCATCGGGACTGACGATCCGCGGCCTTGACGCGGACAGGATGGGAGAGTCGCCCACAGCACTTCCGACAGGAGCTCTCCTCGTGACCACCACCCCCATCGCTCACCGGGCCACCGCAGTGGCGGCCCGCGCCACGGACCTGTCCAAGGTGTACGGACAGGGCGAGACCCAGGTGGTCGCGCTGAACCACGTGAGCGTCGACTTCCGGCAGGCCGAGTTCACCGCGATCATGGGCCCGTCCGGCTCCGGCAAGTCGACGCTGATGCACTGCGTCGCCGGCCTGGACACGTTCAGCTCCGGCTCCGTGCGCCTCGGCGACACGGAACTCGGCAGCCTCAAGGACAAGCAGCTGACGCAGCTCCGCCGCGACAAGATCGGTTTCATCTTCCAGGCCTTCAACCTGCTGCCGACCCTGACCGCCCTGGAGAACATCACCCTCCCCATGGACATCGCCGGCCGCAAGCCCGACAAGGAGTGGCTGCAGCGGGTCATCGACATGGTGGGGCTGCGCGACCGGCTCGGCCACCGGCCGACCCAGCTCTCCGGCGGCCAGCAGCAGCGCGTGGCCGTCGCCCGCGCCCTCGCCTCCCGGCCGGAGATCATCTTCGGTGACGAGCCGACCGGAAACCTGGACTCCCGCTCCGGCGCCGAGGTGCTCGGCTTCCTGCGCAACTCGGTGCGCGAGCTCGGCCAGACCGTGGTCATGGTGACGCACGACCCGGTCGCCGCCTCCTACGCGGACCGGGTCGTCTTCCTCGCGGACGGCGCGATCGTCGACGAGATGCTGAGCCCCACCGCAGATGGCGTCCTCGACCGTATGAAGGCGTTCGACGCCAAGGGCCGTACGAGCTGACGCCACGGGGCCGCCGCCCCGCCCGCCCCGGTTCGAAGTCCGAACGCTTCCGCAGACCGCCTCGGCCCCGCCCGCGGCCCCCGCCCGGCGCCTCGTGCGACCACGTGCGCCGGCGCCCCGCCGCCCCTCAGACCTTCCCTGTACCGCCCGGCCCCGGGCGAGCCCGCACGGCTCGGCCCCGGCGCCCGGCGCCCACTCCCAGGACACCCACATGTTCCGTACCGCCCTGCGCAATGTGCTCGCGCACAAGGCCAGGCTGCTGATGACCGTCCTCGCCGTGATGCTCGGCGTGGCCTTCGTCTCCGGCACGCTGGTCTTCACCGACACCCTCGGCAACGCCTACCGCAAGCAGTCGGCCAAGAGCTACGACAACGTCGCGGTCGCCGTGACGACCTACGCCGACCCCGCCGACGGCGCGAAGGACGCCGGCATCGACGAGAAGACCCTGGAGAAGATCCGGGCCGTCGACGGCGTCGCCGGAGCCACCGGCCGGGTCTCCGGCTTCGCCGGCGTCGCCGACCAGGACGGCAAGCTGATCGGCAACGGCTGGTCCAACACCGGCGCCAACTTCGCCCCCGGCAAGGACGGCAAGGACGTGGCGTACACGTTCACCGACGGCTCGGGACCGCGTGAGGGCGACGAGATCGCCCTCGACAAGGACTCGGCCGCCAAGGGCGAGTACAAGGTCGGCGACACCGTGCGGGTGGCCACCAACGGTCCGGTGAAGGAGTACACCCTCGCCGGTGTCTTCACCACCGAGGACGGCGCGGTCAACGCGGGCGGCAGCCTGGTCCTCTTCGACACCACGGTCGCCCAGAAGCTGTATCTGCAGCCCGGATACTTCAAGGACGTCACGGTCACCGCCGAGTCCGGCACCTCCGACAGCAAGATCCTCGCCGCCGTGAAGCCGCTGCTCCCCAAGGACGCCGAGGCGCAGACCGGCAAGGAGCTGGCGGACGACCAGGCCCGGCAGATCGAGAGCGGTCTGTCGAACATGAACACGATGCTGCTCGCGTTCGCGGCCATCGCCCTCTTCGTCGGCATCTTCCTGATCGCCAACACCTTCACCATGCTGGTCGCCCAGCGCACCAGGGAGCTGGCTCTGCTGCGAGCCGTCGGCGCGTCCCGCCGGCAGGTCAAGCGCTCCGTGATCCTCGAGGCGCTGGTCGTCGGGGCACTCGCGTCGGTGGTCGGATTCCTGCTGGGCCTCGGTCTGGCCACCGGTCTGCGGTCGGCGATGAGCACCTTCGGTGCGAAGGTCCCCGCGGGTCCGCTGGTCGTCTCCCTCACCGCGGTCGCCGCGGCCCTGGGTGTCGGTGTGTTCATCACGGTGCTGGCCGCGTGGCTGCCCGCCCGCCGGGCCGCGAAGATCGCGCCGGTGGCGGCGATGAGCAGCGTGCACGCGGTGGCCACCACCAAGTCCCTGGTGCTGCGGAACACCATCGGCGGCGTGATCACGCTGCTCGGTGCGGCCACGATCGTCGCAGGTGCGGCGGCCGGCTCGGACGGCCGGATGATCATCGGCGGCGGCGCGTTCCTGGCGCTGGTCGGCATCATCATCCTGATTCCGCTGCTGTCCCGCCCGGTGATCGCACTGGTCCGGCCGCTGCTGCAGGGCGTCTTCGGGGTGTCGGGCAAGCTCGCCGGGCAGAACGCGGTGCGCAATCCGCGCCGGACGGGTGCCACCGCCTCCGCGCTGGCGATCGGGCTCACCCTGGTCACCGGGATCTCGGTGCTCGGCGCCACGATGGGCCGGGCCGTGGACCAGATGACCACGGACAACATCAGGGCCGACTACATGGTCTCGATGGCCGGCGGCGGCGCGCTGGACAAGTCGGCGCTCGACGCGATCGAGAAGGCGAAGGGCATCAGCGCCGTCTCGCCGCAGCAGGCCTCCTCGATGGAGATCAAGGGGGAGTGGCACTCGGCGTCGGCGGTCACCCCGGGCGACGTGGAGCAGGTCTTCGACCTGAAGACGGTCTCCGGCTCGCTCGCCACGCTCGGCAAGGGGCAGATCGCCGTCGACGACAAGACCGCCAAGTCGAACGGCTGGAAGACGGGTGACACCCTGCCCGCCGAGTTCGGCGAGGAGGGCAAGAAGAAGACCAGGAACCTGACGGTCGGTGCTGTCTACAAGGGCAACGAGTTCCTCTCCCCGATCCTGGTCTCCACCGACGTCGTCGCCCCCTTCGAACCGAAGCCGTACATCCCCGAGGTCTGGGTGAAGATGGACGGCGGCGCGACGGAGGCGAACGAGCAGGCGCTGATCGATGCGCTGGGCGACAACCCGGCGATGAGCGTGATGGACCAGCAGGACATCCGGAACATGTTCGGCGGCTTCATCAACACCGCGCTGAACATCATGTACGGGCTGCTGGCGATGGCTCTGATCATCGCGGTGCTCGGCGTCATCAACACCCTGGCGATGTCCGTCTTCGAGCGTCAGCAGGAGATCGGCATGCTGCGGGCGATCGGTCTGGACCGCGGCAAGGTGAAGCGGATGATCCGTCTGGAGGCCGTGGTGATCTCGGTCTTCGGCGCGGTGGTCGGCATCGGGCTCGGCTCCTTCCTCGCCTGGGCGATCGGCGAGACGATCCGCAAGGAGATCCCCGGCTATGTGCTCGTCATGCCGTGGGACCGGATCGGGATCTTCCTGCTGCTGGCCGGTGTCGTCGGTGTGCTGGCCGCGATGTGGCCGGCGCGGAGCGCGGCGAAGCTCAACATGCTGACGGCGATCAAGACGGAGTAGCGGCTCCTCGAGGGAAGGCCCGGTGGCCGTGTGCTGTGCACACGGCCACCGGCCTTTTTGTCGCCCGTCCCTCAGCGCCAGTCCCTCAGCGCCAGTCGCGGTTGCGCAGCGGCACTCCGGAGTTGCCGCTCTCCGGGGTCCTCACCGCGAGGATCTGGTTGACACCGATCCTGTTGCGCTCGAACGAGACGGCCGACGCCGCCATGTAGAGCCGCCACACCCGGGCGCGGCCGGCCGATGCGCACCGCGCCGCCTGCGGCCACGCTCTCTCGAGATTGTCGACCCAGGCACGCAGGGTGCGGGCGTAGTGCTCGCGGATGGCGTGGACGTCGCGGACCTCGAAGCCCGCCTGCTCCAGGGTCGCGACGGTACGCCCGACGGGCGCCAGTTCGCCGTCGGGGAAGACGTACCGATCGATGAACTCGTCGACGCGGTAGGCGGATTCGTCCTTCTCGGGGCGGCGGGCGATCTGGTGGTTGAGCAGCCGGCCGCCGGGCCGGAGGAGGGAGAACAGCTGGTCGGCGTACTCGCGGTAGCGGACCCGCCCGACGTGCTCGGCCATACCGATGGACGAAATGGCGTCGTACGGGCCGTCCTTGACATCCCGGTAGTCCTGGACGCGGATCTCGACCCGGTCGGTGAGGCCCTCGTCCGCGATGCGCTTGCGGGCGTACGCGGCCTGCTCGCGGGAGAGAGTCACGCCGGTGACCTGGGCGCCGTACTCACGAGCGGCGTGGATGGCCATGGAGCCCCAGCCGCAGCCCACGTCGAGGAGCCGGTCGCCCTCCTTCAGCTCGAGCTTGCGGCAGATCAGGTCCAGTTTGTCGCGCTGCGCGCCCTCGAGGGTGCCCGCCTCGTCCCAGTAGGCGCACGAGTAGACCATGGACGGGCCGAGCACCAGTTCGTAGAAGTCGTTGCCGACGTCGTAGTGGTGGCTGATGGCCTCCTTGTCGCGCCGCCTGGTGTGCAGCGGGCCGGTGCGGCGCCGTAGCTCTTCCACGGGCGGGGGCGGGGGCGGCAGCGGTCCGCCGAGCTTCAGCAGTCCGCGGGCAGCGGCCCGCAGCCTCGGGTCGAGCGCGGGGTGGGCAGCACTCTTCCGGTCGGAGCCGCGCTCCCAGACCAGGCCGGCGAGCAGGCCCAGGGCCTCGTACAGATCGCCGTCGATGTCGATCTCCCCGGCGACCCAGGCCCGCGCGAGCCCCAGCTCGCCCGGACGCCACAACAGGCGCCGCAGGGCGCGCCGGTGGCGTACGACGAGGGTGGGCGCGCCCGGCGGCCCGGATTCGCTGCCGTCCCAGGCGCGGATGCGTACGGGGAGCGGGTCTCCCAGCAGTTCCTCGGCAAGAGTGGTCAGCCGCAACGCGGCATCGGCCATGGCGCACACCTCCGTGACGGTGGTTCCCACGAACGCCCGGCGACCCCGGAGACGGGGTGCCCGGTGCACTTCCCTCAACAATGCGAGCACCGTGTGTGCTTCCCCGCACTGCACAACGCACAGGCAAAATGGCCGGAGATGACACCTGGTCGGAGGCAGCCACCGGCCGGCGGGGCGCCCGCGGAGCGCGGGAACGCGGGAACGCGGGAACGCGGGAACGCGGGAACGCGGGAACGCGGGAACGCGGGAACGCGGGAAC
>NZ_JBEXRZ010000142.1:0-18389 GCF_040613325.1 Streptomyces sp. NPDC006283
CCAGATGGGCTCGAAGAGCGTGTTGGCGAACCGCAGCGCCAGGATGTTCTGGACGGTCTCCTTGCCCAGGTAGTGGTCGATACGGAAGACCTCGTGCGGAGGAAAGACCTCGTGCACCACCTGGTTGAGCTCCTTGGCGGAGACCAGGTCGTGGCCGAACGGCTTCTCGATGACCGCGCGCCGCCAGGAGCCCTCCTTCTGGTCCGCCAGCCCGTGCTTCTTCAGCTGCTGGACGACCTTGGGGAAGAACTTGGGCGGCACGGAGAGGTAGAACGCGAAGTTGCCACCGGTGCCCTGCACCTTGTCGAGATCCTCGATGGTGGATTTCAGCTGCTCGAAGGCGTCGTCGTCGTCGAAGGTGCCCGGGACGAAGCGCATCCCCTGGATGAGCTGCTGCCAGACCTCCTCACGGAACGGCGTGCGCGCGTGCTGCTTGACCGCGTCGTGGACCTCCTGCGCGAAGTCCTCGTCCGCCCACTCGCGGCGGGCGAAGCCGACGAGCGAGAAGCCCGGCGGCAGCAGCCCCCGGTTGGCCAGGTCGTAGACCGCGGGCATCAGCTTCTTGCGCGAGAGGTCGCCCGTGACACCGAAGATGACCAGGCCCGACGGCCCCGCGATGCGCGGGAGCCGTCGGTCGGCAGCATCACGGAGCGGGTTCGCTCCGTCAATACCGGACAAGTCGCTCAGCCCTCCGAGGGTGCGAGGCGCTTGAGCTCCGCCTCGGTCGACTTGAGCAGGTCGTTCCAGGACGCATCGAACTTCTCGACGCCCTCGTCCTCGAGCAGCTGGACGACCTCGTCGTACGAGATACCGAGCGCGGCGACGGCCGCCAGCTCGGCGCGCGCCTGGTCGTACGTGCCGCGCACCGTGTCACCGGTGATCTCGCCGTGGTCGCCCGTGGCGTCGAGGGTGGCCTCCGGCATCGTGTTCACCGTGCCCGGAGCGACCAGCTCGTCGACGTACAGGGTGTCCTTGTACGCCTTGTCCTTGACTCCGGTCGAGGCCCACAGCGGACGCTGCTTGTTGGCCTGTGCCTTGTCCAGCGCGGCCCAGCGGTCGGACGAGAAGACCTCCTCGAACGCCTCGTAGGCGAGCCGGGCGTTGGCCACGGCCGCCTTGCCGCGGGCTTCCTTGGCCTCCGGGGTGCCCAGCGCGTCCAGGCGCTTGTCGATCTCGGTGTCCACACGGGACACGAAGAACGAGGCGACCGAGCGGATCTTGGACAGGTCGAGGCCCGCGGCCTTCGCCTTCTCCAGACCCGCCAGGTAGGCGTCCATGACCTCGCGGTAACGCTCCAGCGAGAAGATCAGCGTGACGTTGACGCTGATGCCGAGGCCGATGACCTCGGTGATCGCCGGCAGGCCCGCCCTGGTGGCCGGGATCTTGATGAACGTGTTCGGCCGGTCGACCAGCCAGGCCAGCTGCTTGGCCTCCGCGATCGTCGCCTTCGTGTTGTGCGCGAGGCGCGGGTCGACCTCGATCGACACCCGGCCGTCCTGGCCGCCCGTGCGGTCGTAGACCGGACGGAGCACGTCGGCGGCGTCACGGACGTCCGCCGTCGTGATCATGCGGAGGGCTTCCTCGACGGTCACCTTGCGGGCCGCGAGGTCTTCGAGCTGCTGGTCGTAGCCATGCCCCTCGGAGATCGCCTTCTGGAAGATCGACGGGTTGGTGGTGACGCCCACCACGTGCTGCTGGTCGATCAGCTCGGCCAGGTTGCCCGAGGTGATCCGCGAGCGCGAAAGGTCGTCCAGCCAGATCGCGACGCCTTCGTCGGAGAGGCGCTTGAGTGCGTCTGTCATGAGAGTTGCATCTCCTACTTGTCGTATACCGGCGTCAGCGCGCGTCGGCTTCGATCTCAGTCGTTGAATCGAGCGCAGCCCGCGCGGCGGCGACGACGGCCTCGGCGGTGAAGCCGAACTCGCGGAAGAGGACCTTGCCGTCCGCCGAAGCGCCGAAGTGCTCCAGCGAGACGATGCGCCCGGCGTCGCCGACGTAGCGGTGCCAGGTCAGTCCGATGCCCGCCTCGACCGCGACGCGCGCCTTGAGCGACGGAGGAATCACCGAGTCCCGGTACCCCTGGTCCTGCTCCTCGAACCACTCCACGGACGGCATCGACACCACCCGGGTCGGCACGCCGGAGGCCTGGAGCTGCTCGCGGGCCGCGACGGCCAGCTGCACCTCGGAGCCGGTGCCGATCAGCAGGACCTGCGCGTCGCCGCCTTCGGCGTCGAACAGGACGTAGCCGCCCTTGGCCGCGTCCTCGTTGCACTCGTACGTCGGGACGCCCTGGCGGGTCAGCGCGAGGCCGTGCGGGGCGCCCTTGCCGAACTCCTTGGTGTACCGCTTGAGGATCTCGCGCCAGGCGATGGCGGTCTCGTTGGCGTCGGCGGGGCGCACGATGTTCAGACCCGGGATCGCCCGCAGCGAGGCCAGGTGCTCGACCGGCTGGTGGGTTGGGCCGTCCTCGCCGAGGCCGATCGAGTCGTGCGTCCACACGTAGGTGACCGGCAGGTGCATCAGCGCGGAGAGGCGGACGGCGTTGCGCATGTAGTCCGAGAACACCAGGAAGGTGCCGCCGTAGACGCGGGTGTTGCCGTGCAGCGCGATGCCGTTCATGACCGCGGCCATGGCGTGCTCGCGGATGCCGAAGTGGATCGTGCGGCCGTACGGGTCGGCCTCCGGCAGCGGGTTGCCCGCCGGCAGGAAGGACGACGTCTTGTCGATCGTCGTGTTGTTCGAGCCGGCCAGGTCGGCGGAGCCGCCCCACAGCTCGGGCACGACCGCGCCCAGCGCCTGCAGGACCTTGCCGGAGGCGGCCCGGGTGGCTACACCCTTGCCCGTTTCGAACTCCGGCAGCGCGTCCTCCCAGCCCTCGGGCAGCTCGCCCGCGCGGATCCGGTCGAACTCGGCGGCACGCTTCGGGTTGGCCGTACGCCATGCGGCGAACGTCTTCTCCCACTCGCCGCGAGCCTCACGGCCGCGGTCGAGGGCGCCACGGGTGTGCCCGAGGACCTCCTCGGAGACCTCGAAGGACTTCTCCACGTCGAAGCCGAGGACACGCTTGGTGGCCGCGACCTCCTCGTCGCCCAGTGCCGAGCCATGAGCGGCCTCGGTGTTCTGCGCGTGCGGGGCGGGCCAGGCGATGATCGAGCGGGCCGCGATGAACGACGGGCGCTCGGTCTCGGCCTGCGCGGCCTTCAGGGCGTTGTACAGACCGACCGGGTCGAGGTCGCCGTTCTCCAGCTGCGCCACGCGCTGGACGTGCCAGCCGTACGCCTCGTACCGCTGGAGGGTGTCCTCGGAGACGGCCGTCTCCGTGTCGCCCTCGATCGAGATGTGGTTGTCGTCCCACAGCAGGACCAGGTTGCCCAGCTTCTGGTGTCCGGCCAGCGACGACGCCTCGGCCGAGATGCCCTCCTGGAGGCAGCCGTCACCGGCGATGCACCAGACGGTGTGGTCGAAGGGCGACGTGCCGGGCTCCGCGTCCGGGTCGAACAGGCCGCGCTCGTAGCGGGCGGCCATCGCCATGCCCACGGCGTTGGCGACACCCTGGCCGAGCGGCCCGGTGGTCGTCTCGACGCCCGTGGTGTGCCCGTACTCGGGGTGGCCCGGGGTCTTCGAACCCCAGGTGCGGAACGCCTTCAAGTCGTCCAGCTCGAGGCCGTAGCCGGCCAGGAAGAGCTGGATGTAGAGCGTCAGCGAGGAGTGGCCGGCGGACAGGACGAACCGGTCACGGCCCGTCCAGTCGGCGTCCGCGGGGTCGTGCCGCATCAGCTTCTGGAAGAGCACATACGCGGCGGGGGCCAGGCTCATGGCCGTACCCGGATGGCCGTTGCCGACCTTCTGTACGGAATCCATGGCCAGGACGCGGACGGTGTCGACTGCCCGCTGGTCCAACGCGGTCCACTCGAGGTCTGTGGTGGTCGGCTTGGTGCTCACCCTGAGTCAGGGCTCCTCTCCACATGTCGAATCCCGGTGACGAGGGGTGTACCGGGCGCTGTCGAGCCTACCCTCGCAGCAACGCGCCACTTTTCGGCCGCGCGTCTTTGTCCTTGGACACTGTTTCAGAGTGCGGGCGCCGGGTGCTCCTCGCCTGTCGGGGGTGATGTCTCGGATGAGTACGGCCGCCGTCGTGCGGGTGCTCAACACGAGGCGACCCCGGCGAAGATCGGGGTACGGGCAACGTCTAGAGTGGCGTGGTACGCGCAAGTCTTTACGCGGGTTTCGCCCTCCATATGCCCTTCGGGCCGGGAAGCGGCCCGGAGACTTGCTGGGATTTCTCTGTCAGGGGTGTGCGTGACGGCCGTCGAGTCCCGACCCGCAGGGGTCGTCTTGGCTACCGGCCCGGGGGGCCATCGGCCGTTCGGAGCCCGCGTCAAGGCATTCGTGGCGCTGACCAAGCCGCGGATCATCGAACTGCTGCTGATCACCACCGTTCCGGTGATGTTCCTGGCCGAGCAGGGTGTTCCGGACCTGTGGCTGGTGCTCGCGACCTGCCTCGGCGGTTATCTCTCGGCCGGTGGCGCCAACGCGCTGAACATGTACATCGACCGCGACATCGACGCACTGATGGACCGCACGTCGCAGCGTCCGCTCGTCACGGGCATGGTCTCGCCGCGCGAGGGCCTCGTCTTCGGCCTGTCGCTCGCCGTGATCTCCACCCTCTGGTTCGGGCTGCTCGTCAACTGGCTGTCGGCCGCGCTGTCGCTCGGTGCTCTGCTGTTCTACGTGGTCGTCTACACGATGATCCTCAAGCGCCGTACCGCGCAGAACATCGTCTGGGGCGGCATCGCCGGCTGCATGCCGGTCCTCATCGGCTGGTCCTCCGTCACCGACTCGGTGTCGTGGGCCGCCGTCATCCTCTTCCTCGTCATCTTCTTCTGGACGCCGCCGCACTACTGGCCGCTGTCGATGAAGGTGAAGGACGACTACGAGCGCGTCGGCGTGCCGATGCTCCCGGTCGTCGCGGGCAACAAGGTCGTCGCCCGGCAGATCGTCGTCTACAGCTGGGTGATGGTCGCCGTCTCGCTGCTGCTGACGCCGCTCGGCTACACCGGCTGGTTCTACACCGTGGTCGCGCTGGTCACCGGCGGCTGGTGGCTGTGGGAGGCGCACGCGCTGCAGAGCCGGGCCAAGGCGGGTGCGGCGGGCGCCAAGCTCAAGGAGATGCGGCTGTTCCACTGGTCCATCACCTATGTGTCGCTGCTCTTCGTGGCCGTCGCCGTGGACCCCTTCCTGCGCTGACCGCGCCGGCCGTCCGCGGGGGTGGCCGAGGCCACTTCGCCCGCCCGTCGCCGAACGTTCTACTCGCGAGTAGCATGCGGGCATGGCAGAAACCAACGTTGAAGAGCGCACGTCCGGTTCCGCGCCCGACGCCCGCGCCGCGCGCAAGGCGGCGAAGCTCGCCCAGCAGATCCAGGCGTTCTCCAAGGCGCACGGCGGCGCCGAGGGACAGCTCGCGTACATCGGCCAGATGGGCACCCGCATCGTGCTCGTCGGCGAGGACGGCGGCTGGGGCGACCTCGTGGCACCGAGCCACGCCATCGCCCTCAGCGCCGCGGAGAAGTCCGGGATCACCCTGCACGAGTCCTTCGACGGCGATTTCGCCGCGAAGGTCCGTACCGGACCGTACGAGTGGACCCGGATGGCAGGCATCCAGGTCGGCGGCCCGTCCAACGGCTGACCAACACCTCGCGCGGGGCTCACCCGTTAGGACTGTGGAAGCACGGTCCTATACAGGGAGCTCCCGATGATCGACACCGCGACCTCGGTGCGTCTGGTCGACCAGTACTGCCACGGGGTGCTCCGCGCGGAACTGGGCCTCGGCACCTTCGAGACGTATCTGGGACCCGCGGCCGGAGCGCCGCCGGCCTCCGGCACCACCTTCTTCGACACCCAGACCGGTTTCGCGGTACGGCGCTGGTGCCCGCCGCTCCTGGGCCTCGAACCCCACTGCCCGCCCGCCCACTACCTGGCTCGCCGTCGCGAGCTCGGAGTGGTCGAGGCGGGCAGACGGCTTCTGCGCGGCACCGGCATCGCCACCTACCTCGTGGACACCGGTCTGCCGGGGGACCTCGCCGGACCGGCCGAGATCGCCACGGCGGGCGAGGCGGAGGCACGCGAGATCGTACGCCTCGAGCTGCTCGCGGAGCAGGTCGCGGACACCTCGGGGACTGTGGAGTCGTTCCTGGCCAACCTGGCGGAGGCCGTGCACGGGGCGGCGGGCTCCGCCGTCGCCTTCACCACGGTCGGCGCGGCGGCGCAGGTCGGCATCCGGCCGGAACCGCCGGGGCCGGGAGAGGTGCGCGGGGCGGCCGGACGGTGGCTCGGCGCACGCCGCGTGGGCGACCCGCCGACCGACCCCGCGCTGCTGCGGCACCTGCTGTGGATCGCCGTCGCGACCGGCCTCCCGCTCCAGCTGCACGTCGGCGTCCGCGACCCGATGGTTCTCGCGGATTTCGCGGCGGCGACGGCAGGTCTGGGCACGGACCTGGTCCTGCTGCACGGCTATCCGCACCACCGCAGCGCCGCCCACCTCGCGAGCACGCATCCGCACGTCTACGCGGACCTCGGCCCGGCCCTCGCGCGGACGGGAGCGCGGGCGGCGGCGGTCCTCGCGGAGACCCTCGAGCTCGCCCCGTTCGGCAAGCTCCTGTTCTCGACGGGGGCGCGCGGGCTGCCGGAACTCCATGTGGTCGGCGCCCGTACCTTCCGCGACGCGCTCAGCCGCGTGCTGGGCGGCTGGGTGGCGGAGGGAGCGTGGTCACGGGCGGACGCGGAGCGGGTGGCGACGATGCTCGCGTCGGGGAACGCGGGGCGGGTGTACGGGCTGGGGAGCGGGGGGAGAAGCGGGGCTCCGGGGCCCCGCGCCTCACACCACGGGCCTCAGGCCGAGGTCAGCGCGTCCGCGCGCTCCGGCGGGGTCACCGAACCGGCCGTGGACTGACGCTCCCGCAGGCTCAGCGTCAGCCGCAGCACCGCGATCCACATCAGCGACGAGCCGAACATGTGCGCCCCGACCAGGATCTCGGGCACGCCCGTGAAGTACTGCACATACCCGAGCGCACCCTGAAGCAGCACCACCAGCAACAGGTCCCGGGCGCGTGCCCGGATGTCGTCCGGGGCGTCCACCACGCGCACCACGAGCCACATGGCCACGGCCAGCGCGCACACCACCCACGCGCTGATCGCGTGGACGTGCGCGGCCGCGGACCAGTCCCACGGCATACGCGGCACATCACTGCTGTCGCCCGCGTGCTTTCCGGAACCGGTCACCGTGGTGCCGAGGGCGATCAGCACCGCGGAGACCACGACGATCGCCCATGAGAGCTTGCGGACCGGCCGCGGAACGCGCGGGCGGGGCGGGGCGTCGCCTTCGCCGGTGCGCACCCACGTGATCGTCGCCACCGTGAGCAGTGCGTTGGCGAGCAGGAAGTGCCCGGCCACCGACCAGGGGTTCAGACCCGCCCACACGGTGATGCCGCCGATGACGGCGTTGCCGAGGACGATCCAGAACTGTGCCCAGGCGAGCCGGGTCAGCCGGCGCCGGCGCGGCTTGACGGCGCGAGCCGCGATGATCGCCCAGCCGACAGCGGCGGAGAGGACGTACGTCAGCATCCGGTTGCCGAACTCGATCGCGCCGTGGAGGCCCTGCTCGGGTGTGGCGAAGAGGCTGTCGTCCGTGCACTTGGGCCAGGTGTCGCAGCCGAGACCGGAGCCGGTCAGCCGTACGGCACCGCCGGTGATGATGATGACGACGGTCATCAGAACGGCGGAAAGCGCGGCGCGCCGCAGGATTTCGGGCGACGGTGTCCAGCGCTGGGCGATATGGGCGAGGGGGGTCTGCACGGCACCTATCGTAGGCGGGTGTTTGTGCACGGTTTCACGAGGGGTCCGTGGAGGGGGTGTGCGTCATTCGTGCGTCATACGGAAGCGCGACCCGTCGAGGTGGTCCTCCTCCTCCCACCACAGCGCGAAGCGCCAAGGTGTGGCCGGAGGCGGCAGGTCGGCGGACTTGCGGAAGGCGTCCAGAAGATCGGCGGCCACCGCCTCCGCCGTGATGTCCGTAACGGCGTCGGATCCGCGCCACGGGTATGCCATCGACGTCCATGACCCGTCGCCCGCCCGCACGTCGAACCGCCATACCGCCCGCCAGGAGTGCGCGCGCAGGATCCGGCACACCTCCGCACGGTCCAGCGACAGGCCCTCCGCGATGGCGTCCGGCGCCACGCCGTCGATCCGCGCCGCCAGGACCGCGAGCGGCAGGAGGCGTTCCGGCAGCAGCTCGCGCTTGCGCAGCTGGGTGAGGCCGTCCTCGAAGGGGCAGCGGCGCAGCCTGCGTTCCAGCTGGTCGCCGAGGTGCTCAAGGACGGCGGCGCGGCTGCGCTCGGCAGGGTCCGGCACCTGCCACAGCGTGTGGAACTCCCGCTCCGCCCGGACGGCCCACTCCGCGGCGTCCACCGGCCTGCCGAGCTCCTCCAGCCGGTCGCCGAGGAAGACATGGGCCTGGGCTAGGCCCTCACGGTTGCGCGGCTCCGACTGGTCGAGCCCCTCCCACACGGCGATCGCCCGGTGCGTGGCCTCCACGGCGGCCAGCCCCGCCAGCCGGTCCTCCACACAGGGCTGCTCGCCCTGCGGGTGGAACGCGTACCGCGGCAGGCCGAGTTCGTCGCTGAGCGGCTCCGCGAGATAGACGGCCTGGCTGATCAGCGCCCGCGCGAACCAGCGGGCGTGTTCGGCATCGTGCTTCGCGGGTTCCGCGCCGTGCCGCACCGCCTCGTCGGCGGCGCCCAGCGCGTCGATGCGCCGGCCGGTGTCGAAGTGGTGGCGGGCCAGGTCCCCGTAGCGCAGGCTCAGCCGGGCGGCGAGGGGGAGGTCGTCAGCGGCGTGCGGGGCGAGCGCCGTGATCAGGTCGGTCAGCATGCGTTCGCGTTCGTGCGGGGAAGCGGCGGGGCGGCCCGCTCTGACCTTCGCCCACTCCGCGTCCAGTCGCAGTGCGGCAGTGCGCTCCATCCAGGCCTCCCACCGTGCGGGTCTCGGCAGGGTCATCCTGGCGCGCGTGTCACTCCCAGCGGAAGGTCCGGGCGGCCGCGCCCAGCCCGAGCACCGCCCAGAGGGCGAGGATGCCCAGATTGCCCCAGGGCATGCCCGCACCGTGCTGGAGCACGTCCCGCAGCCCGTCGGAGAGCGCCGAGATGGGCAGCAGTCCGAGCGCCGAGGCAACCCCCTCGGGGAACTTGTCCAGCGGCACGATCACACCGCCGCCGACGAGCAGCAGCAGGAAGACGAGGTTCGCGGCGGCCAGGGTCGCCTCGGCCTTCAGCGTGCCGGCCATCAGCAGGCCGAGTCCGGAGAAGGCCGCGGTGCCGAGGACGAGCAGCAGCAGGACGTACCCGGGGTTGCCGTGCGGGGACCAGCCCAGCGCGAACGCGATGACGGTCAGCAGCACGACCTGCAGGGTCTCGGTGACCAGGACGGACAGCGTCTTGGCGGCCATCAGCGCCCAGCGGGGGATCGGCGAGGCCCCGAGCCGCTTCAGCACGCCGTAACGCCGCTCGAAGCCGGTGGCGATGGCCTGGCCGGTGAAGGCGGTGGACATCACGGCCAGCGCGAGGACGCCCGGGGCCAGGAAGTCCACGGACCTGCCGGTGCCGGTGTCGATGATGTCGACCGTCGAGAAGAGGACCAGCAGCAACGACGGGATGATCACCGTCAGCAGCAGCTGCTCGCCGTTGCGCAGCAGCATCTTGGTCTCGAAGGCGGCCTGGGCCGCGATCATCCGCGCGACGGGGGCGCTGCCCGGGGCCGGGGCGTACGTACCCGCAGCCGCGGGGGTGGCCGGGGGCCGCGCGGCCGCGTCCGTGGTCACTTCAGCGGTCACGACCGCAGCTCCTTACCGGTGAGCTCCAAGAAGACGTCCTCCAGCGTGTGCCGTTCCACCGCGATACCGTCCGGCATCACGCCGTGCTGCGCGCACCAGGAGGTGACGGTCGCGAGCAACTGAGGGCCGACCGAGCCGCTGATCCGGTACGCGCCCGGTGTCAGCTCCGCCGCGGCCGTGCCGTCCGGCAGCGCCTTCAGCAGGGAACCGAGATCGAGTCCGGGGCGGCCGGTGAAGCGCAGGGTGTTCTCGGCGCCGCCGCGGCACAGCTCGTCGGGGGAGCCCTGGGCGAGGACCTTTCCGGCGTCGATGACGGCGACGTCGTCGGCGAGCTGTTCGGCCTCGTCCATGTGGTGCGTGGTGAGGATCACCGAGACGCCGTCGGCGCGCAGATCGCGGACGAGGTCCCAGGTGGCCCTGCGCGCCTGGGGGTCGAGACCCGCGGTGGGCTCGTCGAGGAAGACGAGTTCGGGGCGGCCGACGACGGCCATGGCCAGGGCGAGGCGCTGCTGCTGGCCGCCGGACAGGCGTCGGTAGCTGGTGCGGCCGCAGCTGCCCAGGCCCAGGCGCTCGATGAGGGCGTCGACATCGAGGGGGTGGGCGTGCAGTTTCGCGACATGGCGGAGCATTTCGTCGGCGCGGGCGCCCGAGTAGACACCGCCGGACTGGAGCATCACGCCGATGCGGGGGCGCAGCGCCGCGGCCTGCTTGACGGGGTCGAGCCCGAGGACGCGTACGGTGCCGGAGTCCGGCTTCCGGTAGCCCTCGCAGGTCTCGATGGTGGTGGTCTTGCCCGCGCCGTTGGGGCCCAGGACCGCGGTGATTCCGGGGCCTGTCTCGAGGGTGAGGCCGGCCACCGCCGTCTTGGCGCCGTACCGCTTGACGAGCCCCTGGACCGAGATCAGCGGGGATGCCGCGCCGCACCTCGTCGGGGCAGGGACGCCGGGGGCCGGGCGGGCGGACTGGCTGTGCATGGTCGCCAAGTCTAGGCAGCGGGCGAACGGACCGGGGCGGTGGGGCCGCGGACCTCCGTCCGTGTGCTTCTCTGCGCGGGCAGACGTCAGTTGAGGCGGCCCGGTCCGAGGAGGCGCGCCCGGACGTGACCAGTGTCATGGCGCGAGGCGGGCGATGTCCGAGCCCTGCAGGTCCCGATCGCGCCATGTACACGGCCGTGGAGAAGCTCCCCGGCAGGTGTGGTTCGTTCCGCCGCGCCGACGATCGCGCCGACCGCCGGCGGGGCGCTCACCTGCGATGCCGTGGTCATGTCAGCGCGCGCCTCGATCCGGTGGGCCGGTCCGAGGGGTCTCGTGGCCGGCATCTGCACCACCAAGACCGACGTGGTCTCCGGCACGGTCACCGACGCCGGCGACGGGCAGGTGGTCGCCAGGAGGCGCCGTCACCGTCACCAGGGGCGGCGCTGCCGTGGGCTCGCCGGCCGGGCCGGGCGCATCGCCGACGCCTGGCCGGACCGGGCCGACGTCCACGCGTACTTCAACGACGACGACTCGGTCGGTCCGGCCGTTCGTGACGCGGACGCGTTCACCCGTGCGGTGGCGGCGAAGCGGCGCACGGTCGCCTCCGCTCGCGGCGTGGAGAGCTGATCCGTCACCCGCTCCGACCTCCTGGAACACTCCCGCCAGTGATCGTTTCCGCAGGTCAGCTTAGGTTTACCTAAGTGATGCACGGCACCACATGCACGTCCGGGGCCGCTTGTCAGTCTCTGAGGAATTACGCAACAATGGCGTTGTGAAAAACCTCGGCGAGGCTCCCCAGGAGGAACTCGCGACCGGTGAGCGCTCCACGCGCAACCGCGTCGCGCGCTCCATCCTGGATCACGGTCCGTCCACCGTGGCCGATCTCGCCGGCCGTCTCGGGCTCACCCAGGCAGCCGTCCGCCGCCACCTCGACTCGCTCGTCGCGGAGAACGTCGTGGAACCGCGCGAACAGCGCGTCTACGGCGCCCGCACGCGCGGCAGGCCGGCCAAGGTCTTCGCGCTCACCGACTGCGGCCGGGACGCCTTCGATCAGTCGTACGACAAACTGGCCGTGGACGCCCTGCGCTGGATCGAGAAGTCCGCAGGCGGCGGGGCAGCCGGAGAGGCGGCCGTCGCCGCCTTCGCCCGGGACCGCATGGAGACCCAGTCGCAGGCGTACCGCGCGGCCGTCGAGGCCGCCGGGCCCGCCGAGCGCACCGAAGCACTGGCGAAGGCGCTGAGCGCCGACGGGTACGCTGCTACGGCTCGTACCGCCCCGGTGGGCGAGCAGCTCTGCCAGCACCACTGCCCCGTCGCCCACGCGGCCGAGAAGTACCCGCAGCTGTGCGAGGCGGAGACCGAGTTCTTCTCGCGGCTCCTCGGGACGCATGTGCAGCGGCTCGCCACGATCGCCCACGGCGACGGCGTCTGCACCACGTTCATTCCGCGCGGTGCGCCGCAGGACGGCGCCGAGGCCCCGAACGGCACCACACAGACCAGCACCAACCCATCAGCATCTGCAAGCACGGCCGGGAGGAACCCCGCATGACTCTCCCCACGGAGACTGCCCACCCCGAACTCGAGGGTCTGGGTACGTACGAATTCGGCTGGGCCGACTCCGACGCGGCAGGCGCCGCTGCCAAGCGCGGTCTCTCCGAGGACGTCGTCCGCGACATCTCCTCGAAGAAGAACGAGCCGGAGTGGATGCTGAAGCTGCGGCTGAAGGGTCTGCGCCTCTTCGACAAGAAGCCGATGCCGAGCTGGGGCTCCGACCTGTCGGGTATCGACTTCGACAACATCAAGTACTTCGTGCGCTCCACCGAGGCGCAGGCCGCCTCGTGGGAGGACCTGCCCGAGGACATCAAGAACACCTACGACAAGCTCGGTATCCCGGAGGCGGAGAAGCAGCGCCTGGTCGCCGGTGTCGCCGCGCAGTACGAGTCCGAGGTCGTCTACCACCAGATCCGCGAGGACCTGGAGGAGCAGGGCGTCATCTTCCTGGACACCGACACCGCGCTGAAGGAGCACCCAAAGCTCTTCCAGGAGTACTTCGGCACGGTCATCCCGGTCGGCGACAACAAGTTCGCGTCGCTGAACACCGCGGTGTGGTCCGGCGGCTCGTTCATCTACGTCCCCAAGGGTGTCCACGTGGACATCCCGCTGCAGGCCTACTTCCGTATCAACACGGAGAACATGGGCCAGTTCGAGCGGACGCTGATCATCGTCGACGAGGACGCCTACGTCCACTACGTCGAGGGCTGCACCGCCCCGATCTACTCCTCGGACTCGCTGCACAGCGCCGTCGTCGAGATCATCGTCAAGAAGGGCGGCCGCTGCCGCTACACGACCATCCAGAACTGGTCGAACAACGTCTACAACCTGGTCACCAAGCGCGCCGTGGCGTACGAGGGCGCGACCATGGAGTGGGTCGACGGCAACATCGGCTCCAAGGTGACCATGAAGTACCCGGCCGTCTACCTGATGGGCGAGCACGCCAAGGGCGAGACGCTGTCCATCGCCTTCGCGGGCGAGGGCCAGCACCAGGACGCCGGCGCCAAGATGGTCCACATGGCCCCGAACACCTCGTCCAACATCGTCTCCAAGTCGGTGGCACGAGGCGGCGGCCGCACCTCCTACCGCGGTCTGATCGAGATCGGCGAGGGCGCGCCCGGCGCCAAGTCCAACGTGCTGTGCGACGCGCTGCTGGTCGACACGATCTCCCGCTCGGACACCTACCCGTACGTCGACGTCCGCGAGGACGACGTCTCCATGGGACACGAGGCCACCGTCTCCAAGGTCTCCGAGGACCAGCTCTTCTACCTGATGAGCCGCGGGATGACCGAGTTCGAGGCGATGGCGATGATCGTGCGCGGATTCGTCGAGCCGATCGCCAAGGAACTCCCCATGGAGTACGCGCTGGAACTCAACCGGCTGATCGAGCTGCAGATGGAGGGCTCGGTGGGCTGACGCCCTCCCGTCCCCGTCCGACCGCAGCGACTGACTTCTCACGTAGTTACGCAGGAAGAGAGCAAGACGACAGCCATGGCTGAGGCTCAGAACATCCCGGTGGGCTCCACCACCGCCGGCACGATCGCGGTGGCCGCCGAGTCGACCGTCGCCACTCGTATGAGTGCGCCCCCGTCCTTCGACGTGGCGGACTTCCCGGTCCCGCACGGCCGCGAGGAGGAGTGGCGCTTCACTCCGCTGGAGCGCCTCGGCGGCCTGCACGACGGCACCGCCGTCGCCACCGGCACCGCGCTCAAGGTCGCGATCGACGCCCCCGACGGCGTCACCGTCGAGACCGTCGGCCGCGACGACGCCCGGCTCGGCAGGGCCGGCACCCCGGTGGACCGGGTCGCCGCCCAGGCGTACTCGTCCTTCGAGCAGGCCACCGTCGTGACCGTGCCGAAGGACACGCAGCTCGCCGAGCCGATCCGTATCGCGGTGCACGGCGAGGGCGGCACCGCCTTCGGCCACCAGGTCGTCGAGCTCGGCGCGTTCGCCGAGGCCGTCGTGGTCATCGACCACACCGGCGACGCGGTGCTCGCCGCGGGCGTCGACTACATCCTGGGCGACGGCGCCAAGCTGACCGTCGTCTCCGTCCAGGACTGGGACGACAAGGCCGTCCACGTCGCCCAGCACAACGCGCTGGTCGGCCGGGACGCCTCCTTCAAGTCGGTCGTGGTCACCTTCGGCGGCGACGTCGTACGGCTCCACCCGCGGGTCTCCTACGCCGGCACCGGCGGTGAGGCCGAGCTCTTCGGCCTGTACTTCACCGACAAGGGCCAGCACCAGGAGCACCGCCTCCTCGTCGACCACAACACCCCGCACTGCAAGTCCAACGCGGTGTACAAGGGCGCCCTCCAGGGCGACGAAGCCCATGCGGTGTGGATCGGCGACGTCCTGATCAGGGCCGCGGCCGAGGGCACCGACACCTACGAGATGAACCGCAACCTCGTCCTCACGGACGGCGCGCGCGTCGACTCGGTGCCGAACCTCGAGATCGAGACCGGTGAGATCGCCGGCGCCGGTCACGCGTCCGCCACCGGCCGCTTCGACGACGAGCAGCTGTTCTACCTGATGGCCCGCGGTATCCCCGCGTCCGAGGCCCGGCGTCTGGTCGTCCGCGGCTTCTTCGCCGAGCTGGTCCAACAGATCGGCCTGCCGGATGTGGAGGAGCGCCTGCTCGCCAAGATCGATGCCGAGCTGGAGGCGTCGGTGCTGGAGGCGTCCTCCTGATGGCCTTCGTCAAAGTCTGCGCGCTGAGCGAGCTGGAGGAGGACACCCCCAAGCGGGTGGAACTCGACGGCACGCCCGTTTCCGTGGTGCGCACCGAGGGGGAGGTGTTCGCGATCAACGACATCTGCTCGCACGCGAACGTGTCCCTGTCGGAGGGCGAGGTCGAGGACTGCTCCATCGAGTGCTGGCTGCACGGCTCCAGCTTCGACCTCCGCACCGGCAAGCCGTCCGGCCTTCCCGCGACGCGCCCCGTCCCCGTATACCCCGTAAAGATCGAAGGGGACGATGTGCTCGTCTCCGTCACCCAGGAGTCCTGAGTCACCCATGGCAACGCTTGAAATCCGCGACCTGCACGTCTCCGTCGAGGCCGACAACGGCTCCCGGGAGATCCTCAAGGGCGTCGACCTGACCGTGAAGCAGGGCGAGACCCACGCCATCATGGGCCCCAACGGCTCCGGCAAGTCGACCCTCGCCTACTCGCTGGCGGGCCACCCCAAGTACACGATCACCGGCGGCGCCGTGACCCTGGACGGCGAGGACGTCCTGGAGATGAGCGTCGACGAGCGCGCCCGCGCCGGCGTCTTCCTCGCGATGCAGTACCCGGTCGAGGTCCCCGGCGTCTCGGTCTCCAACTTCCTGCGCACGTCGGCGACGGCGATCCGCGGCGAGGCCCCCAAGCTGCGCCTGTGGATCAAGGAGGTCAAGGAGGCCATGGAGCGCCTCAACATGGACCCCGCCTTCGCCGAGCGCAACGTCAACGAGGGCTTCTCCGGCGGTGAGAAGAAGCGCCACGAGATCCTCCAGCTCGAGCTGCTCAAGCCGAAGATCGCGATCCTCGACGAGACGGACTCCGGCCTCGACGTCGACGCGCTGCGCATCGTCTCCGAGGGCGTCAACCGCGTCCGCGAGAGCGGCGAGGTCGGCACGCTGCTGATCACGCACTACACGCGCATCCTGCGCTACATCAAGCCCGACTTCGTGCACGTCTTCGCGAACGGCCGCATCGCCGAGTCCGGCGGCGCCGAGCTCGCCGACAAGCTCGAGGCCGAGGGCTACGAGGCTTACACGAAGGGTGGCGTATCCGCGTGACAGTGGCCCACCAGGGGCTTTCCGGCCTCCTCGACACAGAGGCGCTCCGCAAGGACTTCCCGATCCTCGACCGGGTGCTCCACGACGGCAAGAAGCTCGTCTACCTGGACAACGCGGCGACCTCCCAGACGCCGCGCCAGGTGCTCGACGTACTGAGCGAGTACTACGAGCAGCACAACGCCAACGTCCACCGCGGTGTGCACGTGCTCGCCGAAGAGGCCACGGCGCTGTACGAGGGCGCCCGCGACAAGGTCGCCGCCTTCATCAACGCGCCGAGCCGCGACGAGGTGATCTTCACCAAGAACGCCTCCGAGTCGCTCAACCTCGTGGCGAACATGCTCGGCTGGGCCGACGAGCCCTACCGGGTGGACCGCGAGACCGAGATCGTCATCACGGAGATGGAGCACCACTCCAACATCGTTCCGTGGCAGCTGCTGTCGCAGCGCACCGGCGCGAAGCTGAAGTGGTTCGGCCTCACCGACGACGGCCGGCTCGACCTGTCCGACATCGACGAGATCATCACCGAGAAGACGAAGATCGTCTCCTTCACGCTGGTCTCCAACATCATGGGCACGGTCAACCCGGTCGAGGCGATCGTCCGCCGCGCCCAGGACGTCGGCGCGCTGGTCCTGATCGACGCCTCGCAGGCGGCCCCGCACATGGTGCTCGACGTGCAGGCGCTGCAGGCCGACTTCGTGGCCTTCACCGGCCACAAGATGTGCGGCCCGACCGGTATCGGCGTGCTGTGGGGCCGGCAGGAGCTGCTCGAGGACCTGCCGCCGTTCCTCGGTGGCGGCGAGATGATCGAGACCGTGTCGATGCACTCGTCGACGTACGCTCCCGCGCCGCACAAGTTCGAGGCGGGTACGCCTCCGATCGCGCAGGCCGTCGGTCTCGGCGCGGCCGTGGACTACCTCTCCTCGATCGGCATGGACAAGATCGCCCAGCACGAGCACGTGCTCACCGAGTACGCGGTGAAGCGGCTCCTCGAGGTTCCCGACCTGCGGATCATCGGCCCCACGACGGCCGAGGACCGCGGCGCGGCGATCTCGTTCACGCTCGGCGACATCCACCCGCACGACGTGGGCCAGGTTCTCGACGAGCAGGGCATCGCGGTCCGCGTGGGTCACCACTGCGCGCGCCCGGTCTGCCTGCGGTACGGAATTCCTGCGACCACGCGGGCGTCGTTCTATCTGTACTCCACGCCGGCAGAGGTCGATGCTCTGGTCGACGGCCTGGAGCACGTCCGTAACTTCTTCGGATGAGGGGCTGACGACGCGTGAAGCTGGATTCGATGTACCAGGACGTCATCCTGGACCACTACAAGCACCCGCACGGTCGGGGCTTGCGGGACGGGGACGCCGAGGTGCACCACGTCAATCCGACGTGCGGCGACGAGATCACGCTCCGTGTGAAGTACGACGGATCGCGCATCGAGGACGTGTCCTACGAGGGCCAGGGCTGTTCCATCAGCCAGGCCAGCGCGTCCGTGCTGAACGAACTGCTGGTCGGCAAGGAGCTCGCCGAGGCGCAGAAGATCCAGGCCACGTTCCTGGAGCTGATGCAGTCCAAGGGCCAGCTCGAGCCGGACGACGCGATGGAGGAGGTGCTGGAGGACGCGGTCGCGTTCGCCGGCGTCTCCAAGTACCCCGCCCGAGTGAAGTGCGCGCTGCTGAGCTGGATGGCGTGGAAGGACGCGACGGCCCAGGCGATGGGTGAGACCCGCGACAACGCGGAGAGGAAGACCGCATGAGCGAGAACGAGACGGTAGCGACGAAGCCGGCGTCCGAGGAGGAGGTCCGCGAGGCGCTGTACGACGTCGTCGACCCCGAGTTGGGCATCGACGTCGTCAACCTCGGCCTCATCTACGGCATCCACATCGACGACTCCAACGTCGCGACGCTGGACATGACGCTGACTTCGGCTGCATGTCCGCTGACCGACGTGATCGAGGACCAGGCGAAGGCCGCGACCGACGGCATCGTCAACGAGCTGAAGATCAACTGGGTCTGGATGCCGCCGTGGGGCCCGGACAAGATCACGGACGACGGGCGTGAGCAGCTGCGTGCGCTCGGTTTCAACGTCTGACCGGTTTCAACGTCTGACCGGTTTCGACGTCTGACCGGTTTCGACGTCTGGCCCGTTCGACGTTCGACCGGTTCATCCGGCGTTTCCCGGGTAACGGCCATGCCCGCCAGGCACAC
>NZ_JBEXRZ010000143.1:0-18175 GCF_040613325.1 Streptomyces sp. NPDC006283
CGCCGGTACAGGCGCCCTGCTGTCCCTGCACGTTCCTACCCGTACGGGTGCCTGCGTACAAGCGCGTGCGAACGAACCAGGCCGCTCGGGCCGCCCGCGGTCCGGGGCGCCGTCGTGTCCGGCACGGCCCCCGAGCGGCGGGTCAGGCGGCAGGGCGCGCCGAGGAGCCGCGTACGACGAGTTCGACGGGGAGGTCGCCCTCTTCGGGGCGGCGTCCGTCGAGGACGGCGAGCAGGGCGGCCATGCCGCGTTCGCCCACCTTCTCGGCGGGCAGGTGGACGGTGGTGAGCTCGGGTTCGACGGCGGTGGCGAGTGCGAGGTCGTCGAAACCGGTGACGGTGACGTCCTCGGGCACCCGCAGGCCGAGCCGACGTGCGGCTTTGCAGGCCCCGGCAGCGAGGATGTCGTCGTCGCAGACGATGGCCGTGGCGCGTGGTCCGGGGGCGGTGAGGGCGCGTACGGCCGCTTCTCGGGCGCCGTCGACGTCGAGAGGCGCGGGGACGGTACGCACGTGGGCGTCGGGGACCCCGTCCAGCGCGGTGTGGAGCGCGCCGGCGCGTACGTCGAAGGTCCATGAGGCGACGGCGGACGCGAGATGCACGATGCGCCGGTGGCCGAGCCCGACCAGATGGTCCGTCACCTGGCGCATGCCGTCGGCGATGTCCAGGTTGACGTGTGCGGCTGCGGCGGTGTCCGCGGGGTCGCTGTCGAGCATCACCAGGGGGAGGTCCGAGCCGCGGATGGCGGCGAGTGCCTGGGCCGCCATGGAGGACGCGATGACGCCGTCGAGTGCGGCGCGCGCCGAGGCGAAGGGGTCCTTGGCGGGGCCGACGCCCTCGGGCGAGGGGTAGAGGACGACGCCGAAACCGTGCCGGGCGGCGACCACGGCGGCGCCGGTGTAGACACGCGCGAAGAATTCGTTGGTGAGTGCCGGGACGACAAGAAGGGCGGTCCTGGTGCGGCCGAGACGGAGATTGCGGGCGGCGAGGTTGGGGCGGTAGCCCAATTCCTGCGCGGCCTCGCGGACCACCGTGGCGGTGCGTTCCGAGACACGGCCGCGCCACTTGTCGCCGAGCACCAGGGAGACGGTCGCCTGGGAGACACCGGCGGCGCGGGCCACGTCCCTGCTGGTGGGACGAGTGGACTCCACTTGGGCGGTAGAGGGTCGGTCCTGCCGGGACCGGTGAGCCATGGGGTGCCGTCCTCGGCCGCCCGTCGGGGTGCCACGGGGTCCGGGGCGGCGGCGCTGTGGACCCGCGGACTGTCGACATGGTACGTATGGAGGACCACGTTATACGTAAAACCTCGACGGGAGCCGGGGGAGAGGAGACGGCATGGCCGGCGGGTACGCAGATATTCTCAAGGCGCCGCACGCTGCTCGGCTGCTCACCGGCACCCTGGTCGGCCGGCTGCCGAACGCGACGGCCCACATCGCCATCGTGCTCTTCACCCGCGCCGAGGGCGGCAGCTACACCCTCGCGGGCGCGCTCGCCGCCGTTTACGGCCTCGCCACCGCCGTCGGTCAGCCGCTGCTGGGCCGGGCCGTCGATCTCCACGGCCAGCCCCGGGTGCAGCTGCCCGCGGCCGTCGTCTCCGCGCTCGGCATGTTCCTGCTCGCCGCCGCCGGCACCGGGTCGCTGCCCGTCGCGTACGCCGCCGTGATCGTCGCCGGCCTGTTCACCCCGCCGCTGGAGGGCGGCCTGCGGGCTCTCTGGCCGAGCGTGCTGGGGCGGGAGGACCGGGTGCACCGGGCGTACGCCATGGACGCGGTGGCCCAGGAGATCATGTTCACGGTGGGCCCGCTGCTCGTCACCCTGCTCGTGTCCCTGTGGTCCCCCGGTGCGGCGCTGTTCGTCATCAACGCCATAGGGGTCGTGGGCGCGCTGTCGGTCGTGATGTCCCAGCCGTCCCGTGACTGGCGTTCCGCTCCCCGCGAAGCGCACTGGCTGGGCGCGCTGCGCTCGCCGGGACTGCTCGCGCTGCTCGGCGCGTTCTTCTTCGTCGGACTGGCCCTCGGCTCGATCACGGTCGCCGGCGTGGCCTATGCCGACGACCACGGCCGGCAGGCCGTGTACGGATGGCTGATGGCCGCGCTGGGCCTCGGCGCCCTGGTCGGCGGCGTCGCCTACGGCGCGCGGCAGTGGGCCGGGCCGCCCGAGCGTCGGCTGCGCATCATCGTCGGCCTGCTGGCCGTCGGCTACCTCCCGCTGATCCTCACGCCGGGCGTGGCCGCGATGACGGCGCTGGCGGCGGTCGCCGGTGTGTTCCTTGCGCCCGCGATCGCCTGCGCGTTCATCGTCGTCGACCGGCACGCGCCGCGCGGCACGGTCACGGAGGCGTTCTCCTGGCTGGTGACCACCTTCGGTGTCGGCGCGGCGGTCGGTACGGCCGTCGCGGGGCCGGCGGTCGAGATCGGCGGTACCGCATGGAGTTTCGCCGTCGCGGGCGCCGGAGGAATCGCCGCACTGCTGGTTCTGACGGCCACTCAGCGGGTACTCGCAGTTCCTGCCCGTATCGAGGGCATCAAGAGGTTTGGCCCCCAGGCATCGGAAAATGATCGAAACGGTGCCGCCCAACCCGGTTTCAGCTCAGGCCGTGAGGCGTAATGTTCAGACATGGACCGCCGCATTTTCGGGCTGGAGAACGAGTACGGCGTCACGTGCACGTTCAGGGGACAGCGCCGACTGTCACCTGACGAAGTGGCGCGCTACCTCTTCCGCCGTGTCGTGTCATGGGGCCGCAGCAGCAATGTCTTTCTGCGGAACGGCGCCCGCCTGTACCTCGACGTGGGTTCGCATCCGGAATACGCAACACCCGAATGCGACAATGTGACCGAGCTGGTCACGCACGACAAGGCGGGCGAGCGCATTCTCGAAGGCCTTCTCGTCGACGCCGAACGCCGCCTGCACGAGGAGGGAATCGCGGGCGACGTCTATCTGTTCAAGAACAACACCGACTCGGCGGGAAACTCCTACGGCTGCCACGAGAACTATCTCGTCGCTCGCCACGGCGAGTTCTCGCGGCTGGCGGACATCCTCATTCCGTTCCTCGTCACCAGGCAGCTGCTCTGCGGCGCGGGCAAGGTGCTGCAGACGCCGCGGGGAGCGGTGTACTGCGTCAGCCAGCGGGCCGAGCACATCTGGGAGGGCGTCAGCTCCGCCACCACGCGTTCGCGCCCCATCATCAACACCCGCGACGAGCCGCACGCGGACGCCGAGCGCTACCGCCGGCTGCACGTCATCGTCGGCGACTCGAACATGTCGGAGACGACGATGCTGCTGAAGGTCGGTGCGACCGACCTGGTGCTGCGCATGATCGAAGCGGGCACCGTCATGCGCGACCTCACACTGGAGAACCCGATCCGGGCCATCCGCGAGGTCAGCCACGACATCACAGGGCAGCGCAAGGTCCGCCTGGCCAGCGGCCGAGAGGCCTCCGCCCTCGAGGTCCAGCGCGAGTACTACGAGAAGGCGGTGGACTTCGTCGACCGCCGCGGCATCCGCACCGGCACGGTCGAGCAGGTCCTGGAGCTGTGGGGCCGCACGCTCGATGCGATCGAGGCGGAGGACCTCGACCGCATCGGTACCGAGATCGACTGGGTCATGAAGTACAAGCTGCTGGAGCGCTACCGCGCCAAGCACAACATGTCCATGTCCCATCCGCGGGTCGCGCAGATAGACCTCGCCTACCACGACATCCACCGCAGGCGCGGGCTCTACTACCTCCTGGAGCGCAAGGGGCAGGCCGCCCGCATCTGCAACGACCTCAAGATCTTCGAGGGCAAGTCGGTGCCCCCGCAGACCACCAGGGCGCGGTTGCGCGGCGACTTCATCCGCCGGGCGCAGGAGCAGCGCCGGGACTTCACCGTCGACTGGGTGCACCTCAAGCTCAACGACCAGGCGCAGCGCACCGTGCTGTGCAAGGACCCCTTCCGTTCGGTCGACGACCGCGTCGAAAAGCTGATCGCCGGCATGTAGCGGCACGTGCGTCGCCGTCGCGTCGCACGTGTGTCGGAACGTCACCCGGGCCCCGTACGTTTCTCGTGCGGGGCCCTCGGCACGCCCTAGAGTGTCCGCATCTACCGAGCCGTTAGAGATCTGAGGAACACGTGCGCCGACTTGCCGGCCTGCTCGTCGTACCCCTGCTGCTGTTGACGACAGCGGCGTGCGGCGACGACAAGGGCTCCGATTCCGCCTCCACGTCGATGACGAACGGACTGCCCACCATCACCGAGGGTGCGAAGTTCGGGGAGAAGCCGACCCTTGCCAAGGGTGAGGGAGAGCCCCCCAAGGACCTGAAGGTCAACGTTGTCAGCGAAGGCAAGGGCCAGAAACTCAAGAAGGGCGACATCGCCCAGGTCAACTATCTGGGCCAGGTCTGGGACGGCGACGAGCCGTTCGACAACAGCTTCGACCGAGGAGAGCCGTTCCCCGTCACGCTCGGCGGCGGCGGAGTCATCGAGGGATGGCAGAAAGCGCTCGACGGCCAGAAGGTCGGCAGCCGCCTCGAGGTGTCCATCCCGCCGGACCTCGCCTACGGCCCGCAGGAGCAGCAGGGCATCCCGGCCAACTCCACGCTGGTCTTCGTCATGGACATCGTCAAGGGCACCACGCTCCCGACGTCCGCGAAGGGCAGCGAGGTCGCCCAGGACAACATCGACCTCCCCAAGGTCGGCACGAACACGGACGGCGAGGCGCCGTCGCTGACGGTGCCCAAGAAGGACGCGCCGACCAAGCTGGTCTCGAACTACGTGATCGAGGGCTCCGGCCCCGCGGTCAAGGCCACGGACACCCTCTCCGTGAAGTACAAGGGCGTCCTGTGGAAGGACGGCAAGGAGTTCGACAGCAGCTACGCCCGGGGCAACGCCCCGGTCAGCTTCCCGCTCGCCCAGGTCATCCCGGGCTGGCAGAAGGGTCTGGAGGGCAAGAAGGTCGGCAGTCGTGTGCTGCTCGTCATCCCGCCGGACATGGCTTACGGCGACAAGGAGCAGCAGGGCATCCCGGCCAAGTCCACCCTGGTCTTCTCGGTCGACATCCTGGCGGTTCAGTAGGCAGGCCGGGGCATTCTGCGAGACTGTCCCGGTTGATCGCACAGAGAACGCAAGGAGCAACACCGTGAGCATCGAGAAGCCCGAGATCGACTTCCCGGGTGGCGAGCCGCCGGCCGACCTGGAGATCAAGGACATCTGGGAGGGCGACGGCCCGGTGGCGAAGGCGGGCGACACCGTCTCCGTCCACTACGTGGGCGTGGCCTTCTCCACCGGTGAGGAGTTCGACGCGTCGTGGAACCGCGGCACCCCGCTGCGCTTCCAGCTGGGCGTCGGCCAGGTCATCTCCGGCTGGGACCAGGGCGTGCAGGGCATGAAGGTCGGCGGCCGCCGCCAGCTGACCATCCCCGCGCACCTGGCCTACGGCGACCGCGGCGCAGGCGGCCGTATCGCCCCCGGCGAGACGCTGATCTTCGTCTGTGACCTGATGGCCGTCTGAGGCCGATCATCGAGCGGTAGTGCGAGGGCCCGTGCCTGATGGCACGGGCCCTCGCTTTTGTCCAGACACCCCGGGGCGGTACGGTCGACGGGCGTAACGGACTTCATACGGAGGCGAAGGGCGTCGATGGCCATTGCCAAGGCCGAGCGGCTGATGAATCTGGCGCTGTGTCTGCTCGGGACCCGGCGCCCGCTCAGCAAGCGCGAGCTGCGCGGGTCCATCGAGGCCTACCTGGAGGCCGGTTCCGACGACTCCTTCAACCGGATGTTCGAGCGCGACAAGGACGATCTGCGCGAACTCGGCCTGGTGATCGAGACGGTGGAGTCCCTCGACGGGGACATCGGCTACCTCGCACGCCGCGACAGCAACCGGCTGCCGCCGATCACCCTGGACGCGGAGGAAGCCGCCGCGCTGGGCCTTGCCGCCAAGGTCTGGCAGCAGGCGCGCCTCGCCGGGGCCGCCAGCGGTGCCCTCCAGAAGCTGCGCGCGGCCGGCATGCCGGAGACCGAGGACGCGTACGAGATCCAGCACAGCGCCCTCGAACCGCGCATCCCCGTCCACGAGGCGGCCTTCGAACCGCTGATGCTCGCCTGCCGCGACCGCCGCCCGGTCGTCTTCGACTACCGCAAGGCGAACTCCGCCCGGCCCGAGCAGCGCCAAGTCGAACCGTGGACGCTCGAATGCTGGCGCGGTCACTGGTATCTCGCCGGCTTCGACCGCGGCCGGGGTGCGGAGCGGGTGTTCCGGCTGTCCCGGATCACCGGCAAGGTCCGTTCGCGCGCGGGCTCGTTCACCGCCCCCGTGCCGGATGTCGTCACCGTCCGCGAGACCGTCGAGAGCTGGGCCGGCGAGACGGCGACCCGCTCCGCGCGGATCAGGCTGCGCGCAGGCTGCGGCTATCCGCTGCGATCGCGGGCCACCGCCGTGCGGGAACTCGGCGGCGGGTGGGACGAGTTGGAGATTCCGTACGGGCACGGGCTGGATGCCTGGCTCGTCGAGTTCGGTCCGGACGTCGTCGTACTGGAGCCCGCGGATCTGCGGGCCGATGTGGTCGACCGGCTGCGCGCCGTGGCCAAGGGCTGAGGGGAACCGAGACGACATGGCCGCGAACGCCATCGACCAGACCCGGCGAATGCTGTCGCTGGTGACATACCTGCGCGAGCGCCCCGGCGCCCGTATCGCCGACGTCGCCCGCGCCTTCGGCATCACCGAGGACGAGCTGATCTCCGACCTCGACGTGCTGCCCATGTGCGGGACCAGCTTCCGGGGCGGCGATCTGCTGGACATCGACACCGACGGCGAGCGGATCTGGTGGCGCAACCCCGACGCGTCCGGGGAGTCCACCGCGGAGCCGCTGCGACTCGCTGCCGACGAGGCGACCGCGCTGCTGGTCGCGGCCCGTGCCGTCGCGACCCTTCCCGGCCTGCGCGAAGGCGACCGCGAGGCGCTGCTGCGGGCCACGGCGAAGCTGGAGGCGGCCGCGGGCGAGGCCGCGGGCGCCAGCTCCCGGCTCTCGGTGACCTTCGAGTCGGAGGGCGGGGTCTTCGCCGACGTCGACCGGGCCATCTCCGAGCGGCGGCGGCTCTGGCTGCGGTACTACTCGCCCGCCCGTGACGAGCTGACGGAGCGCGAGGTCGATCCGATCCGGCTCTTCGCCGTCGGCCACACGTACATGGAGGCCTGGTGCCGCCTCTCGGAGGCGCGCCGGACCTTCCGCCTCGACCGCGTCGCGGAGATCCGGCTGCTCGACGCTCCGGCGGCGCCCCCCGAGATCGAGCTGCGCGACCTGTCGGAAGGCCTGGTCCAGCCGTCGCCGGACGATCCGGAGGTGGTCGTCGAGGTGGCCCCCAAAGGACGCTGGGTCGCCGAGTACTACCCGCACGACCGTGCCGAGGAACTGCCGGACGGTGGTCTGCGCATCACGCTGCGTACGCCGATGCCGTCTTCGCTGCGTCGCCTGGCGTTGCGACTGGGCAGGGACGGGCGGATCGTGTCGCCCCAGGAGCTCGCGGACAGCGCGCGCACGGCGGCGTGCGAGGCCCTCGCCGCGTACGACGCCGGGGACCCGCACGACGCCCGGGGGCCGTACGACAGTCAGGAACAAGGAGCCGGCGCCCTATGACCGTGACGCCACGGATCCCCTCGATGTCCCCGGTCCCCGCCCGGGTCGGGCCGGTCCTTTTCAAGGCCGCCTGTCCCGACTGCCGCGCCCGCTTCGAGCTTTCCGCGGGATCGCTGCGCCTCGCCATCGGCGGCAGCCGCCGCACCACCTTCTACTCCTTCACCTGCCCCGAGTGCGGCTCGGCGGTCCGCAAGCCGGCGGGCGAGCGGATCGTCGAACTGCTCACCGGGGGCGGGGTCAGGACCCTGCGCCTGCACTCGACCGTGTGATGCCCGGCTCGGAAATCGCTGCAGGAACGGTCTAGGCTCTGCGCATGTTCTGGCCCATGCTCGCCATCGCACTCGGCTTCCTCGGGATCGCCGTCCTGGGTGTCCTCGGCATCAGGGTTTTCATCGAGGCCCGGCGTCTGGGCTCCGAAGTCGCCCGTACCGCCGACCGCATCGATCGCGCCGCCGAGGACCTGGAGCGGGCGGCGACCGGACTCGCCCGCTCCGGAGAGGCCCTGCGCTGAGCCACGGGTTCCCCTCGACCCCCGCCGGAGATCGACGTCGCCCCCTCCTGCGGGCCGGGCCCGGGCGGTAGGCTGCTGGTGGCGGCACAGGTGATGAGGCGCCGACCGCTGACGTGAGTATGCACAGGGATTGCCCTGCGTTTACCCGTGCGAGTTAGGATCGCTGCCGTCGCGGTTCGGACATCTGTCCCCATCGCGGTCAGCAGCCAAGAGCCCCATGCCGCCTCGGTGAGAAGGTAGACACAGTTATGTTCCGACAGATCGGCCCCACCGAGATCATCATCATCGCGCTTCTCATCCTCCTCCTGTTCGGTGCCAAGAAGCTTCCGGACATGGCGCGTTCGCTCGGCAAGTCCGCGCGGATCCTCAAGAGCGAGGCCAAGGCGATGAAGTCCGAGGGCCAGCCCGCGGCCACCCCGGCAGAGCCCAAGGACCCGGCGCAGGGCCAGACCCCGCCGTCCCGCACCATCCAGGCCGCGCCCGGCGATGTCACCAGCGCCCGTCCTGTGAACGAGCCCACCGACACCCCCCAGCGCTGACGACCCAAGGCCGTTCGACGATGGCCTGCCGCACGAGATGAGGACGTGGGTTGCTCAAGCCTGCCCGCTCGAAACTCAAGGAGAAGGAGAAGGACCCCGAGGGGCGGATGCCACTCGCGGACCATCTCCGTGAGCTCCGCAACCGGCTCGCGAAGGCGATGCTGGCGATTGTGATCACCTCCGTGGTCGCCGCCTTCTACAGCCAGGAGCTGATGGACCTCCTTGCGTCGCCGGTCCCCGCATGCGAGAAGGGGGATCTCACCACCGGCGGCAAGTGCGCGGTCATCGCGTACAGCAATCTGCTGTCGCCCTTCACCACCACCGTCAAGGTGGTCCTCATGGCGGGCATCATCGTGTCCTGTCCGGTCTGGCTCTACCAGCTGTGGGCCTTCGTGGCACCCGGGCTGCACAAGACCGAGAAGAAGTACACGTACTACTTCGCTGCCGCGGCCATCCCTCTCTTCGTGGCCGGCGCCTACCTGGCGTTCCTGATCATGCCGGTCAGCATGAAGGTGCTGCTGAGCATCACGCCGGAGACCGCCGCGAACATCCTGGAGGTCGACACCATCCTGGACTTCGCCGTCCGTATGGTGCTGATCTTCGGTTTCTCGTTCGAACTGCCGCTCATCCTGATCATGCTGAACGCGGCAGGCGTGGTGACCGGGCGCCGGATGCTCGGCTGGTGGCGCGGGTCCGTCATGGGCATCTTCGTCTTCGGAGCGATCGCCACCCCGTCGACCGACCCGCTGGGCATGATCGCCCTCTCCGGGCCGATCATCCTGCTCTACTTCCTGGCCGTCGGGTTCTCGCTGCTGAACGACCGACGCCGCCGCCGCAACGACCCCGACGCGGACCTCGACGACGACGAAGCCTCGGATCTCGATCTCACCCCCGCGGCACTCGGCGAGGTGGAGTCCGTCTCGGCCACCGCTCGTGCCCTCCCCGAGCAGTCCACCGGCGAGGCCGACGGCGGGCGCTCGCACCGGCTGAACGGCTACGACGACATCACCTGAGGCGCAGCCGACAGGACGGAAGCGGGGCCCGCTGAGGCGGCGGGCCCCGCTTTTCGCATGCTTCGCCCCGCCCCCGCCGGGTATCCCATCCGGTAGTTGCCCTGGTCCGATTAAAGATCCGCTCACTGTCAGAGGCGGCGGGTAGGCTCATGAACAAGATGACCGAGGACCTCTCTCCCGCAGAGCGCTACGCCGCCGCCCGGATCCGCGCCGTCGAGGAGGCCACCGCGTTGGCCCCCTTCCGCGCGTTGTACGACTTCGAGCTCGATCCCTTCCAGATCGAGGCATGCCAGGCCCTGGAGGCGGGCAAGGGCGTGCTCGTCGCCGCGCCCACCGGCTCCGGCAAGACCATCGTCGGTGAGTTCGCCGTCCATCTCGCCCTCCAGCAGGGCCGCAAGTGCTTCTACACCACGCCGATCAAGGCCCTGTCGAACCAGAAGTACGCCGACCTGGTCAAGCGGTACGGCGCGGACAAGGTCGGCCTGCTGACCGGTGACAACAGCGTCAACTCCGACGCACCGGTGGTCGTCATGACCACCGAGGTGCTGCGCAACATGCTGTACGCGGGCTCGCAGGCGCTGCGCGGCCTCGGTCACGTCGTCATGGACGAGGTGCACTATCTCTCCGACCGCTTCCGCGGCGCCGTCTGGGAGGAAGTCATCATCCACCTCCCCGAGTCGGTGACCCTGGTGTCACTCTCGGCGACCGTGTCGAACGCGGAGGAGTTCGGGGACTGGCTCGACACCGTCCGCGGCGACACCGAGGTCATCGTCTCCGAGCACCGGCCCGTCCCGCTGTGGCAGCACGTCATGGCAGGGCGGCGGATGTACGACCTCTTCGAGGAGGAGACCGACCACGGCGGCCGCGGGGTCGCCCGCCGCGAGGTCAACCCCGACCTCGTCCGCCTGGCCCGGATGGAGAACCAGCGCACGTACAACCCGCGCGACCGCCGCCGCGGCAAGATGGTGCGCGAGGCGGACCGGGAGCGGGAGCGGCGGCAGCGCAACCGCATCTGGACGCCGGGCCGGCCCGAGGTCATCGACCGGCTCGACGCCGAAGGGCTGCTGCCGGCCATCACGTTCATCTTCAGCCGCGCGGCCTGCGAGGCCGCCGTCCAGCAGTGCCTCCACGCCGGCCTGCGGCTCAACGACGAGGACGCGCGCACAAGGGTGCGCGAGATCGTCGAGGAGCGTACGTCCTCCATCCCGCGCGAGGACCTCCATGTCCTCGGCTACTACGAGTGGCTGGAAGGCCTCGAGAGAGGCATCGCCGCGCACCACGCCGGCATGCTGCCGACCTTCAAGGAGGTCGTGGAGGAGCTGTTCGTACGGGGCCTGGTCAAGGCCGTGTTCGCCACGGAGACGCTGGCGCTCGGCATCAACATGCCTGCCCGTTCCGTGGTGTTGGAGAAGCTCGTCAAATGGAACGGCGAGCAGCACGCAGACATCACCCCCGGCGAGTACACCCAGTTGACCGGCCGCGCCGGTCGCCGCGGCATCGACGTCGAGGGCCATGCGGTGGTCCTGTGGCAGCGGGCCATGGACCCGAGCGCCCTCGCCGGACTCGCCGGAACACGCACGTATCCGCTGCGCTCCAGCTTCAAGCCCTCGTACAACATGGCGGTCAACCTGGTGCAGCAGTTCGGGCGGCACCGCTCGCGCGAGCTGCTGGAGACCTCGTTCGCGCAGTTCCAGGCGGACAAGTCGGTCGTCGGCATCTCCCGCCAGGTGCAGCGCAACGAGGAGGGGCTCCAGGGCTACCGCGAGGGCATGACCTGCCACCTCGGCGACTTCGAGGAGTACGCGCGGCTGCGCCGCGACCTGAAGGACCGTGAGACCGAACTGGCCAAGCAGGGGGCCGCGCAGCGCCGCGCGGCCGCCGCCGCGTCGCTGGAGAAGCTGAAGCCGGGGGACGTCATCCACGTCCCCACGGGCAAGTTCGCCGGGCTGGCTCTGGTGCTCGACCCCGGTATCCCGGCCGGCCGGACCAACGGCCACCGCGGCTTCGAGTACCACGACGGGCCCCGACCGCTCGTGCTGACCGCCGAGCGGCAGGTCAAGCGGCTCGCGTCCATCGACTTCCCGGTTCCGGTCGAGGCGCTGGAGCGGATGCGTGTCCCGAAGTCCTTCAACCCCCGTTCCCCGCAGTCACGTCGGGACCTCGCCTCCGCCCTGCGGACCAAGGCGGGGCACATCGAGCCGGAGCGGCACCGCAGACAGCGGTCCGCCGCAGCCGACGACCGCGAGATCACCAGGCTGCGCGCGGAACTGCGCGCACACCCCTGCCACGGCTGCGACGAGCGTGAGGACCACGCCCGTTGGGCCGAGCGCTACCACCGCCTGCACCGGGACACCCGCCAGCTGGAGCGCCGTATCGAGGGCCGGACGAACACGATCGCCCGGACCTTCGACCGGATCGTCGCCCTGCTGAGCGAGATGGACTACCTCCGCGACGACGAGGTCACCGAGCACGGCAAGCGCCTGGCCCGGCTCTACGGCGAACTGGACCTGCTGGCCAGCGAGTGTCTGCGGGAAGGCGTCTGGGAAGGACTGAATCCCGCGGAACTGGCCGCGTGTGTCTCCGCGTTGGTCTACGAGGCGCGCCAGTCGGACGACGCGGTGGCACCCAAGGTCCCCGCCGGCAGGGCGAAGGCGGCGCTGGGCGAGATGGTCCGCATCTGGGGCAGGCTGGACGCCCTGGAAGAGGAGTTCAGGATCAACCAGGCGGAGGGCGTCGGGCAGCGGGAGCCCGACCTCGGCTTCGCCTGGGCCGCCCATCAATGGGCGTCCGACAAGGGGCTGGACGAGGTGCTGCGCGAGGCGGAGATGCCCGCGGGCGACTTCGTGCGCTGGTGCAAGCAGGTCATCGACGTGCTCGGCCAGATCGCCGCGGCCGCGCCGAGGGAGAACAGCACCGTCGCGAAGAACGCCCGCAAGGCGGTCGACGGGCTGCTGCGCGGCGTGGTCGCGTACAGCTCGGTCGGCTGACCTCGCTACGAGCCCGCGGCCCCGGCGCACACGCCGGGGCCGCCGACTCGTGGAGCGACCCGAGGGCGGCCCCGCCTGACTGCGGCTCAGCCCGTCAGCCCGTCAGCTCCAGAAGGCGTCCACCTCGTCGAGATCCTCCGTGCACTCGTCGATGTCGGTGATCTTGCCGCCCACGATCGTGAAGAACAGCCCTACGCGGACCTCGATCCCGCGGTTGCCGCGGTCGGCCCGGACCGTGTGGAACGACATGACATGGCCGCGCCCGTCGGCGAGCACCGCCTCGACCTGGATCTGCATCGTGCCGTTGGTCTCCTGGCCCATGCGCCGGAACACATCCAGGATGGCGTCCCGGCCCTTGTGGTGTCCGGAGAGCTGGTTGTTGCCGGGCAGGTGGTAGACGGCGTCGCCCGTCATCAGGCTGCCGAGTGTGTCCATGTCGCCGGCGACGAACGCGGTGTAACCCCGGCGGACCAGGGCGCAATCAGGGTGCTCAGACATGGCGATCCATACCTTCCGTCCCTAGATTTCCCGTTTCGTCTCATCATCCGCCGCGCCAGATCCACTGTCCACGGACGACGCCGAGGCAGGAGCGACGAGGAGGGGGCCCTGTTCAGGACGCGCGTTCCTGCTCCCGCTCCACCTGCTCGTTCCACTCCCGCTTCACCGCGCGCCACGCCTCGTCCGTCTTGCCCAGCCGCCAGTACCCCGAGATCGACAGCCGCTCCCGCGGGATCCCGCGCTCCACCCGCAGCAGCCGTCGCAGGTCCTTCACGCAGGCCGCCTCCCCGTGCACGAACGCGCAGACGCGTCCCTCCGGGAAGTCCAGCGCCGTCACCGCCGCGACCAGGGCCTCGCCGACCGGGCGACCGCCGCGGTGGAGCCAGGTGATCTCGACACCGTCCGGGGCGGCGATCTTCTGCTCGTCGTCCGGGCCGTCGACCTCCACGAAGGCGTGGGCGGTCGTGCCCGCCGGCATCCGCTCCAGCGCCGCCGCGATCGCGGGCAGAGCGCTCTCGTCGCCGGCGAGCAGGTGCCAGTCCGCCTCGGGATCCGGGGCGTAGCCCCCGCCGGGGCCCAGGAACCGCATGGTCTCGCCGACCTGCGCGCGGGCCGCCCAGGGGCCCGCGAGGCCCTCGTCGCCGTGGACGACGAAGTCGATGGTCAGCTCGCGGTGGACGGCGTCCCAGCTCCGCACCGTGTACGTGCGGTTCGCGGGCCACTGGTCGCGCGGGAGTTCCCCGCGGATGCGGTCCATGTCGAAGGGTTCCGGGTGTCGGACGCCCTCGGCCGGGAAGATCAGTTTGACGTAGTGGTCCGTGAACTCGCCGAGTTCGAACGTGGCCAGTCCCTCACCGCCCAGGACCACCCGCACCATGTGCGGGGTGATCCGCTCGGTGCGCACCACCTTTGCCTCGTGGACCTTCGGTGATGTGCGGGCCGGTCGTTCCGCTCGGTCTGCCACGGTGCTACTCCCCTGGACGATCCTGCTTAGGATTGCCTAAGTTAACATCCCGCCCGGGGGAGACGCGCCTCAGCGCTGCAGGGCCGACACCAGTCGCACCACCGCCCCGCCCAGCCCCCACCGCTCCGCCAGCTCCTCGAGTGCGACGGGATCGCGCGGAGCGCTCGGCAGGGAGGCGTCGAAGTCGGGCAGTGCCACGTCGGCGGCGACCCTGACGACCTTCGGCGCGACGGCGATGTACGCCCTCGCCTCGTCCAGTCGCTGGCGTTGCGCGGGCGTCAGCCTGGAGGTGCGGTCGCCGACCGCCGCCATGATCCCGTCCAGGTCGCCGTATGCGTCGAGCAGCTTGGCCGCGGTCTTCTCGCCGATACCGGGCACGCCCGGCAGCCCGTCGCTCGGGTCGCCGCGCAGCAGCGCCAGGTCGATGTAGCCCGGGCCGTCCACGCCGTACTTCTCGCGCAGCCACGCCTCGTCCGTCGCCTGGAGTGTGCCGACGCCCTTCAGCGGATACAGCACCCGCCGCTCCCGCTCGTCGTCGACCAGCTGGAACAGGTCGCGGTCGCCGGTCACGATGTCGACGGGGCCGGTCGCCCGCGCCGTCAGGGTGCCGATGATGTCGTCCGCCTCGTAACCGTCGGCGCCCACGCGGGCGATTCCGACCGCCGCGAGCGCGGCCTCGATCACCGGGATCTGGGGAGTGAGGGTGTCGGGGACCTCCTCCTCGTCCGGGCCGAGATCGTGCTCCTCCGCGACGCGGTGCGCCTTGTACGAGGGGATGAGGTCCACCCGCCACTGCGGACGCCAGTCGTTGTCCCAGCAGGCCACCAGGTCGTCCGGCCGGTGGTCCTGGACCAGCCGCGCGATGAAGTCGAGCAGCCCGCGCACCGCGTTGACCGGTGTGCCGTCGGGCGCCCGGACCGAGTCGGGGACTCCGTAGTAGGCGCGGAAATACAGGGAAGCGGTGTCGAGGAGCATCAGGCGTCGCGTCACACGCACGATGATGCCGCACACCACCGACAGTGGGCCGCGGCCCGCCCCGACGCCCGGAAGATGACTCCCGGGTGAACTGGATCACACTTCCGTTTGACCAGCGCAGGTCGGGGCAGGTGCGCGCCCGGAGCGGACCCGGTATCAGTTTCAACAATTGCACCGGGCAACGGGCAGACCCCTCACGCTCCACGGCCTGCCGGTGGGGGTGGCGGGCCGTTTCGGTTCGACCCGTGAGGTGTATGTGTCCAGGCTGCAGGCCGAGCACTTGTACAAAGTGTTCGGCAGACGACCCGACGAAGCGGTCTCCAGGCTCGAAAGCGGCGCCGACCGCGACGAGCTGCGCGCCGACGGGACGACCGCCGCGGTCATCGACGCCTCCTTCAGCGTCGAGCCGGGCCAGATATTCGTCGTCATGGGTCTGTCGGGATCCGGCAAGTCCACCCTGCTCCGCATGCTCAACGGGCTGCTGGAGCCGACCGCCGGACGGGTGCTGTTCGACGGCCAGGACCTGACCGCGCTGAGCGCCCGCGACCTGCGCACCGTGCGCTCCACCAAGATCAGCATGGTCTTCCAGCACTTTGCGCTCTTCCCGCACCGCAGCGTTCTCGAGAACGCCGGCTACGGCCTCGAGGTCCAGGGCGTCCCCCGCGCCGAGCGCGACAAGCGCGCCGCGGAGGCGCTCGAGCTGGCCGGGCTCGCCGGCTGGGAGGACTCCTGGCCCGACGAGCTCTCCGGCGGTATGCAGCAGCGCGTGGGTCTCGCCCGTGCGCTGGCCACCGACGCCGACCTGCTGCTGATGGACGAGTCCTTCAGCGCCCTCGACCCGCTGATCCGCCGCGACATGCAGGACCAGCTGCTCGAGCTGCAGAAGCGCCTCAAGAAGACCATCGTCTTCATCACCCACGACCTCAACGAGGCCATGCGTCTCGGCGACTCGATCGCGGTGATGCGCGACGGCCGGATCGTCCAGCTCGGAACCGCCGAGGACATCCTCGTCACTCCCGCCAACGACTACGTCGCCTCCTTCACGCAGGACGTCGACCGCTCCCGGGTGCTCACCGCCGGTGCCATCATGGCCGACCCCGAGACGGCCTACGGCACGAGGACGGACAGCGGCAAGGAACTGCGCAACGCCGAGGACGTGCTGGCCGCCGCGCCGGCGACCGTCGCAGCGGACACGCCGATCATCGAGCTGTTCACCCCCTGCTCCACCAGCGGTGTCGCTGTCGCCGTCGTCGACGACGAGGGCGAACTGGCCGGCGTCGTACCGCGTGCCCGGCTGCTCGCCGTTCTCGGCGAGCCCATGAGCCCCGCCGTGCCCACCGTGCCGGCGCAGTCCGCGCCCGCCGCCGTGATACCCGCCGCCCCGGCGGACAAGGCGGTGGCCAGTGCCTAGGCTCCACCTCGGCGACTGGGTCGACAGCGGTGTCGACTGGCTCCAGCGCCACCTGTCCTGGCTGTTCGACGCGATCAGCGCGCTCGTCACCGGGATGTACGACGGAATCGACGCGGCCCTCTCCGCACCCGAGCCGCTGCTCTTCGCCGGCATTCTCGCGGTGGTCGCCTGGTGGCTGCGCGGGCTGCTCGCAGGTGTCCTCGCCTTCGCGGGATTCGCGCTGATCGACTCCATCGAGCTGTGGGAAGACGCCATGTCGACCCTGTCGCTCGTGTTGGTCGCCACCATCGTCACGCTGGTGATCGCCGTTCCGCTCGGCATCTGGGCCTCGCGGTCCAAGACGGTCAGCACGGTCATCCGGCCCGTGCTCGACTTCATGCAGACCATGCCGGCGATGGTCTACCTGATCCCCGGCATCATCTTCTTCGGCGTCGGCGTCGTCCCCGGCATCATCGCCACCATCGTCTTCGCGCTGCCTCCGGGCGTCCGGATGACCGAACTCGGCATCCGCCAGGTCGACGAGGAGCTCGTCGAGGCCGCGGAGGCCTTCGGCACCACGCCCCGCAGCACGCTGCTCGGTGTCCAGCTCCCGCTCGCCCTGCCCACGATCATGGCCGGCATCAACCAGGTCATCATGCTGGGGCTGTCCATGGTCGTCATCGCCGGCATGGTCGGCGGCGGCGGTCTCGGCGGCGCCGTCTACCGGGCCATCGGCAACGTCGACATCGGCCTCGGCTTCGAGGCGGGCGTCTCCATCGTGATCCTCGCGATGTACCTGGACCGCATCACCGGCGCCCTGGGCCGCCAGGTCTCGCCGCTCGGCCGCCGCGCTCTCGCCAAGGCACGCGCCATGACCGGCCGGATCAAGATCTGGGACCACCGTCCGCAGTCCGCCGTCGCCGTCGTCGGCATCGTCGTGCTCGCGCTCGTCGCGGGCGGCATGGGCATGTTCGGCGGCGCCAAGACCGACACCGCCGGCGCGCCGCGGATCGGGGACGGCAAGAAGGTGTCCATCGGCTACATCCCGTGGGACGAGGGCATCGCCTCCACCTTCCTGTGGAAGGAGCTGCTGGAGCAGCGCGGCTTCGAGGTCGAGACCAAGCAGCTGGAGGCCGGCTCGCTGTACACCGGCCTCGCGGGCGGCCAGATCGACTTCCAGACCGACGCCTGGCTGCCGGTCACCCACGCCTCGTACATGGAGAAGTACCAGGACAAGCTCGAGGACCTGGGTTCCTGGTACGGGCCCACGTCGCTGGAGCTGTCCGTCCCCTCGTACATGAAGGGCATCGACTCCCTCGACGACCTCAAGGGCGCGTCGGACCGGTTCAAGGGCCGGATCGTCGGCATCGAGCCGAGTGCCGGAATGATGGGCATCCTCAAGGACAAGGTTCTGAAGGACTACGGCCTCGAGGGGGAGTACAAGGTCGTCGACGGCTCCACGCCCGGCATGCTGGCCGAGCTGAAGCGCGCGTACGACAAGAAGGAACCCATCGTCACCACCCTGTGGTCGCCGCACTGGGCCTACAGCACCTACGACCTGAAGAAGCTCAAGGATCCCAAGGGATCCTGGGGCAAGGGCGACGGCGTGCACACGCTCGCGCGCAAGGGCTTCTCCGCGGAGAACCCCGAGGTCGGCAAGTGGCTCAAGGACTTCAAGATGACCGAGGAG
>NZ_JBEXRZ010000144.1:0-18069 GCF_040613325.1 Streptomyces sp. NPDC006283
CGCACTCCGGCTCGCCTTGGTCGGCGAGGACAACGTTGACGACTCCACCGCCGCCCTCGCAGGACTCCTCGAACACTCGGAACTGACCGACCTCCCGCGCGCCGCGCTCGCCGTCGGAGGCGGTGGCGCGGGCTCACGCGGCCGGTCGCTGCTCCGTCGACCGTCACCGCCCGACCCACCGCCGAGGCAGAGCGCCTCCGCCTCGGACAGGCGCTGCGGGCGGGCGAGTTCCGGCTCACCGGCCGGTACGTGCCTGGCGGAGGCGAACTGCGCATCCACGGGATGCGTACGAAAGCTCGTACCGGTGCGGCAGCTGGGGCTCGCCTCCGGGGAGACTTCCGGCCCCGGATGCACCGGCTGGTCCGCGAGGAGAACCCGCAGTCGGACTGCACCGAGACCGCGAAGCGGTACCGCGACCTCGCCGGCCACGCCGACCGCGACGCCGACCGCGATCTCACCGACTTCTTCGTGAGCACCCGGGCATTGCCCGTCGACGCCGAGGAGCAGGCGGCCGTCGCCGTCCTCCATCTGCCCGGGCCGTCCGTTGCCCCGGCCACCCCGACCGACTGAACAGAAGGGCCGCGCGATCGCCATGGACCTCACGAGACGTCAGACCCTCGCCCTCGCCGGAGTCGTCGCGGCCGTGACCGCGCTGCCGCTCTCCGGTACGCCCGCACAGGCTGCGGACGACCGGTTCGAGCCGCTGCTCGCCCGTGCCGAAGAGCAGCTCACCGGCGGCGTGTTCGACCCCGTCGACCCCGACTTCGCGGCGGCGCTCTCCGCCCTGGACTCCCAGGCCGCCACCTGGCTGGGCGGCCTGGACACCTCCTCGGGCCGTGTCGCTCTGTGGCCGGACCTCTCCCCCGCGTCCAGCCCCGACAAGTTCGGCCAGAGCTACACGCGACTCCGCACGATCGCCACCGCCTGGGCCACGCCCGGAACGTCCCTCACCGCGCGCGCCGAGGTCCTCGACACCTTGATCGGGAGCCTGCGTTTCCTCCACACGGTCGGCTACCACCCGAACCGCACCGAGTCCGGCAACTGGTGGTTCTGGGAGATCGGCTCGCCCCGTGCCCTGATGGACACCTGCGTACTGCTGCGCGCGCATCTGCCGGCCGAGGATCTCGCCGCGTATGTCGCCACCGTGGCCAGATTCGTTCCCAATCCGGACCGGCGTACCAACATCCCCACGCTCGCCGAGACCGGGGCGAACCGCGCGGACAAAGCTCTCATCGTTGCCCTGCGCGGCCTGCTCGCACGCGACGCGTCCGTGGTCCCGCTCGCTCGCGACGGCCTGTCCGACGTCCGCGACAGCGGGCGCAACAGCCTCCTCACCCATGTCACTTCGGGCGACGGCTTCTACAGCGACGGCTCGTTCGTCCAGCACGGCAGCGTCGCCTACACCGGCACCTACGGCTCCGTCCTGCTGGGCGCGGCGGGCCAGCTGATCGCGCTGCTCGCCGGGTCCGAGTGGGCCGTGACCGACCCTCGCGTCGACATGCTCTACGAGGCGGTGGACCGGTCCTTCACGCCCGTCCTGTTCGACGGCCTGATGATGGACGCGGTGCGCGGCCGCGCGATATCCCGGGAGCGCGCACGGGACCATCAGGACGGCGCGGCCGCGGTGAGCCACATCCTCCAGCTCGCCACCGGCGCCCCCGAGCCGTACGCCTCGCGGTGGCGCGCCGTCGCCAGAGGCTGGATCGAGCGCAATCGCGAGACCCCGTACACGAGTCTGGTGGGAATCCCCGCGCTCGCGCGGGCGAAGGCGCTGCTCACGGACCCGGACGTGACACCCGCCGAGCGGCTGACCGGCCACCACGTCTTCGCTGACATGGACCGGGTGGTGCACCGGCGGCCCGGCTGGGCGTTCGCCCTGTCCCTGTCGTCGAAGCGGATCGCCGCGTACGAGGGCGGCAACGGCGAGAACCGGCGCGGCTGGTACACCGGCGACGGCATGACGTACCTGTACGACGGCGACGATCTCGACGGCTTCGGGGACGCCTTCTGGCCGACCGTCGATCCGTACCGGCTGCCCGGCACGACGGTGGACACCCGGCCCCGCGCGGACATCGGTACCGGCAGTGGCACGAGCACCTTCCGTCCGAGCAACACGGTCGCGGGCGGTGCCGCTCTCGGCGGCCGCTTCGGGGCCGCCGCGATGGAGCTGATCGCCGACGGCAGCACCCTGCGCGCCAAGAAGGCGTGGTTCTTCCTCGACAACGCGGTCGTCGCGCTCGGTGCCGGCATCACGGCGAGCGACGGGCGCACGATCGAGACGATCGTCGAGAACCGCAACCTGCACGCCGACGGCGCCCCGGATCTCCGGGTCGACGGGCGGCGACAGCCCCCGGAGCAGGGCTGGTCAGCGGGGCTGGCGGACGCGGGCTGGGCTCATCTGGAAGGGGCGGGCGGCTACGTCTTCCCCGACTATCCGGAGCGCGATGCCACATCGGTGGTGCGCGCGCTGCGCGAGGAGCGCACCGGCACCTGGCGGGCGCTGAACACCGGCGCTGACACGGGCGGCAGCACCACCCCCGTCACCCGCCGCTACGCCACGCTCTGGTTCGACCACGGCGTCTCGCCCTCCGCCGCCTCGTACGCCTATGTCCTGCTCCCGGGCGCGTCGGCCGTCGCCACCGGCGTCTGGCACCACGCCCGTCCGGTGCGCGTCCTGGCCAACAACGCTGCCGTGCAGGCCGTCGAGGCGCGCAGGGACGGTCTGCTCGCCGCGCACTTCTGGCAGGCCGACACGATCGATGGACTCAGCTCCTCCGGTCCGGGCACTGTCCTCGTGCGCCGCCACCGGGGCGGCGTGTCCGTCTCGGTCGCCGACCCGGGCCGCACCGTCGAGACCCTGACGGTGGAGCTGCCCTTCCGCGTCGAGCGGGTGGTACGCGCTGACGACACGGTCACCGTCGTCCCCGGGCGGCGTCCCGTCCTGACCGTGCGTGTCGGCGGCTCCCGCGGCCACAGCCACACCGCCGACCTCATCTGACCCCTCACCGTGCCGGGAGCAAGCCCCCCAGCAGCGGCTCCGTGCGTTCCCCCAGGGCGTCGGTCACCGGCGCACCTGGCGTGCTCGGCGCGGGGCTGCCCGTGGGGGATGCGCCGACACTGCCGGTGGGACTCGGGGGAGGGGTGGTGGTCACCGGGGGCGACTGGCTGGGGCGGCCGCTGGAGGGGCTGGGAGTCGGAGTGGCCTTGGCGGGCGGTGGAGCGGGGTCGGTGGTGGGGGCCTTGGAAGCCGGCGGCTCCGGCAGCGTGGGCGTCGCACGAGGACGGCGAGTCACCCCCTTGTTCCGGTCCCGGGCGGTGCCTCTGGCCGGGCGTGTGGCTTCACGCTCTGGGGAACGGGAGGCTTTCGGCGGCTCGGCTGCCTGCCCCTGGGGCTCGTCGGGGGACGCCTGCTCCGGGCTCGGCGCCGCCTGAGGGGCACCGGCGGAGTGGTCGGGCAGCAGCGATGCGGTGGCCAGGCCACCCAGGATCGCGAAGGTGGCCGCGGCAAGAGTGCGGCCGCCGTACTTCTTCCAGCGAGGCGGACGGTGGCGCTGAATCTGCGGCACGGCGGCTGCCCGAGACTCCGGTACGGCTACGGTGGCTGCCCGAGGCTCAGGCACGGCTTCGCTGGCTGCCCGAGGCTCGGGCACGGCTCCGGTCGCTGCCCGAGCCTGGGCCACGGGAACGCCGGGGGGCTCGACCGGGCCCGTTCCTTCGTCGAGGAGGAACTCCATCGCCGCCGTGCCGACGGCAGGTACCTCGGTGGTCCAATCGCTCGGCGGCTGCACGCCGGAGTCGTACGCCCCGCATTCCGGGCACGTCACGGTGCCGTTGAGAGTGCGGCGGCAGGGAACGCAGTAGTCCATGGGTTCGACCGTTCAGTGCGTGAGTCGCAGGCAGGAAACGCGGTGCGCCGACCGGGCCGGGCAGCAGCCCGCGGTCGCGCCGCCCGGGGCGTCGGGCAGAAGGATCGTTGGCATGTGCGAACCTCGCTCACTCACCGGTATGGGGATGGGTCACCGGTTATCGAGGTCAACGGGGCCCGGCGAGCCACTGTTCATCCGGCGGCCGAAACGTGGGATACGTAACTCCTGCTGCGAGCAAGACTCAATCAGCACAGAGCAGCCAGGTCACCGCGTCCGCCCCTCCGCCTTCTTGGTCGATCAGGCCCGACCCCTGCTCGAGGGGTCGCTTCACCGCCGTTATTCAGGCGGAGGCCATCGCGGCCGCCGTCCTGGTCTCTTCCACGACTCCCTGACCACGGCGCGGATCGGCGCCGCCGACCCTTCTTTGACTGGGCATGCCAAACCGGCGCTTTTGGCTGCGCAGATCGGCACCCCAGGAGGAACATGGAAGTACCAGAGCCAGAGTTGCAGGCACGGAACGAAGCCGGGGGAACACAGTACGTGACGTCGGCAGTCGGAGTGAGGGTCTGGTATGACATCCGAATCCTTCCAACTCCACAGCAACAAGCCGACCGACCGACCGTCCAAGCCGAGCGGGCTGCTGGATTTGCTCAGCGTCGCCGCAGTGGTGCTGGACGCCGACGGGCGGATTGTGTTCTGGAGCCCGCAGGCCGAGGAGCTCTTCGGCTACGGCCCCCACGAGGCGCTCGGTCGGCACGCAGCCCGGCTGCTGGTACACGAGGAGCACCTGACATCTGTCCTATCGCTGTTCACCGAGGTGATGGAGACCGGCCAGAGCTGGGCCGGTACCCTTCCCGTCCGCCACAAGGACGGCAGCACGCGGATGGTGGAGTTCCGCAACATGCGGCTGTTGGATGACCTGGGGGACGTCTACGCCTTGGGCATCGCAGCTGACCGCACCACCCTCCAACGGGTGGAGACCGACCTGGCCGTGTGTGAACGTCTCGTCAACCAGTCGCCGATCGGCGTGGCCCTGCTGGACCCTGACCTGCGCTATCTGTTGGTCAACCCCGCGCTGGAGCGCATCGACGGCGTGCCCGCCGAAGCGCGCATCGGCCGCCACATCCGTGACACCCTGCCCTTCCCCGACGTCGATACGATCGAGTCGGCTCTGCGCCAGGTGCTGACCACCGGGACCCCTCTGCTCGACCAGTACGCGGTCGGCCGCGCCTCCGCCGACCCCGACACCGAGCACGCCTGGTCGCTGTCCCTCTACCGACTGGAGGACCCTGGTGGGCGGGTCCTCGGTGCCGCGACCCTGGCCGTCGATGTCACCGAGCGGCACCGTGCAGCCACCGAAGCCGATCGGGCCCGCCGGCGCCTGGCCCTGATCGCCGATGCCTCAGCCCGCGTGGGGACCACCCTGGATGTGGACCAGACCGCCCGCGAACTGGCCGAAATCGCCACGCCCGAGCTCGCCGACGTGATCGCGGTGGACGTCCTCGACGACGTTCTGGCCTGTCGCCGCACCGGCGCACCCGACCGGGGCCCGGAACTGTTTCGCGCCCTCGCGGTCAAGGCGGCCTTCCCCACCGTGGCCCTCCGCGCCGCCGACCCTGCCGGTGACCTCACCGCGTACGACGGCGATCGCCTTGTCACCCTGTGCGTGCACACCGGACGGCCGGTCCTGGTGCAGCACGTGGGCGACGAGGACCTGCGGCGCATCGCCCGCAATCCGGAGGCCGGCACGCTCCTGGCCCGGGCCGGCGTCCACTCCTATCTCGCGGTGCCGCTGATCGCCCGCGGCGAGGTACTCGGCGCCCTGGACCTCAAGCGCACCCGCAACCCGCTGCCCTTCGACGAGGACGACGTCATCCTGGCAGGGGAGCTGGCCAACCGCGCCGCCCTGGCGATCGACAATGCCCGCTGGTACCAGAGCGTGCGCAACACCGCCATCACCCTCCAGCGCAGCCTGCTGCCGGAGCACCCCCCGCACCTGGTCGGCCTGGAGGTCGCCTCTCGCTACCAGCCCGCCCAGGCCACCAGCGAAGTCGGCGGCGACTGGTACGACCTCATCCCCCTGGCCGGTGACAAGACCGCACTCGTGGTCGGCGACGTGATGGGCAACGGCATCGATGCCGCCGCCACCATGGGCCGGTTGCGCACCGCCACCTGCACCCTGGCCGATCTCGACCTGCCCCCCGACCAAGTGCTCCAGCACCTCGACAAGATCACCTGCGGCCTCGAGCACTACATCGCCACCTGCCTCTACGCGATCTACGACCCCCGCCGGATGCAGTGTCACATCGCCAACGCCGGGCACATGCCACCCGCGCTGGCCCGCCCCGGCTGCGCGCCCAGACTGGTCGACCTCCCCACCGGTACCCCTCTCGGCGTCGGCGGCATCTCCTTCGAAACCACCACCGTGAACCTCACCACCGGCGACCTGCTGGTCCTCTACACCGATGGTCTCGTGGAGACCCGCCACCACCCCATCGACCAACGCCTGGACACTCTCCTCAGCCTCCTCGACGAACCCCACCGCCCCCTGGAAGAGACCTGCGATCTGCTCCTGAACATGCTGCGCCACCCCGACGACCACGACGACGTCGCCCTCCTCATCGCCCGGGTCCAGTAAGCCGCCCAGCGTGTGCCACGCCTCGTCCTCGCCATAGCCGTTGCTCTTCGACTCGGCCTTCTGCCTGTGCCGTGATCGACACCTGTCCGTGGCGAAGACCCGCAGGACATGATCGGCTCCTGTCATCCCCAGGATGCGGTGCAGCGTGCCCGTCACGCAGGCCAGGACCAGCACCACCGCAGCGCTTTCCGCCTCACGACGGGCCTCCAGCAGCACGTTCAGCCCCGCCGAGTCACAAAACGACACATCCGCCAAGTCCAGCACGACGGCCCGCTCCGCATGACCTCCTCGCCGTTGAGCGAGGAGAACGACTGCCGGGCGCTGTCGGTGTTCCCTCGGACGAACGACAGGAACGCGTCCTTACGGACAGCCATGCCGTTCAGAGGATCGACTGCGGCCGGACCGCATTCGCGACCCACGCCACTGGGAGGCTGCCGGGAGCTGGAGCGGTGCGCCCGCCCCGGCGTCGACGCGGTCGCCAGCACGTCGCCGAACGCGACCCGGCCGCCCGCCGCCGGGGCTGAACCGCCGAACCGCACCGCAGAACAGCGAGAGGGACCCCGGCACCTGGCCGGGGTCCTCTCGCTGTTCGCGTGCCGTGTCAGTGGCTGCCGGTTCGCGTGCCGTGTCAGTGGCTGCCGGCGAGTTCGCCGGTGAGCTTGCCGTGGAGATCGGCGCTCGGGTCGTTCAGCCCGGTGATCTCGACGGTCTTGTCACGCTGGGCGTACTTGGTCTCGATCGCGTCCAGGGCAGCCACCGAGGAGGCGTCCCAGATGTGCGCGGCGGACAGGTCGATGACGACCTTGTCGGGGTCGGTGGCGTAGTTGAACTGGCCGACGAGGTCGTTGGAGGAGGCGAAGAACAGCTCGCCGGTGACCCGGTAGACGGCCGTCCTGCCGTCGGGGTCGACCACGGCGGTGACCTCGGCGAGGTGGGCCACGCGCTTGGCGAAGACGACCATGGCGGTGATCGAGCCGACGACGACGCCGATGGCGAGGTTGTGGGTGGCGACGACGCAGGCGACGGTGATCACCATGACGGCGATCTCCCCGGCGGGCATTCGCCGAAGGGTCTTGGGGGCGATGGAGTGCCAGTCGAAGGTCGCGAACGACACCATGATCATGACGGCGACCAGGGCGGCCATGGGGATGTCGGAGACGACCGGTCCAAAGGCGATGCACAGCACCATCAGGAAGGCGCCGGCGAGGAAGGTGGAGAGGCGGGTGCGGGCGCCCGAGACCTTCACGTTGATCATCGTCTGGCCGATCATGGCGCAGCCGCCCATGCCGCCGAAGAAGCCGGTGACGACGTTGGCGATGCCCTGGCCGATGGACTCGCGGGTCTTGGAGGAGTGGGTGTCGGTGATGTCGTCGACCAGCTTCGCGGTCATCAGCGACTCCATCAGACCGACCAGCGCCATCGCGAACGCGTACGGGGCGATCGTCGCCAGCGTGTCCAGGGTGAAGGGCACGTCCGGCAGGCCGGGGACGGGCAGGGAGGACGGCAGGGCGCCCTTGTCGCCGACGGTCGGCACCGCGATGGCCGCGCCGACGGTGATCACGGTCAGGACCACGATGGAGACCAGCGGCGCCGGGATCACGGTGGTGACCCTCGGGAAGAACACCATCAGCGCCAATCCGCCGACGATCAGCGGATACACCGCCCACGGCACGTCCCGCATCTCCGGCACCTGGGCCATGAAGATCAGGATGGCCAGCGCGTTGACGAAGCCGACCATCACCGAGCGCGGGATGAACCGCATCAACTTCGCCACCCCGAGCCCACCCAGGACGACCTGGAAGACGCCGGCCAGGATGACCGCGGCGACCAGGTAGCCGAGCCCATGCTCGCGGTTCAGCGGGGCGATGACCAGCGCGACGGCGCCGGTCGCGGCGGAGATCATCGCCCGCCGTCCGCCGACGATCGAGATCACCACGGCCATCGTGAAGGAGGCGAACAGGCCGATCGCCGGGTCGACGCCCGCAATGATCGAAAACGAGATCGCCTCGGGGATCAGCGCGAGCGCGACGACCAGGCCCGCCAGGACCTCGGTGCGCCAGACCTTCGGGTCAAAGATCCAGTCGGGCTTCAGGCCGCGCAAGCGCGCGGCCGGGGACACAGCAGTGGCAGCAGAAGACAAGGGAGAGAGAACCTGTCGTGCTCGGGCACACCCCTACGGCAGGCCGAGGCGTGCGGGAAGGACGCGCAGGGGCCGGGCCGGCACCCCGCGGGCGGCCCCGTGAGGTGCGGAGCCGGAAGTCGAGGACGGACGGGTCGGGGCCTACGCAAGAGCGCTTTACCTCACGTCCGGGGGCGAAGCCTCACGGCGGGCAGGCGGCGGCGCCGGGCGTCATGGGCTCGCGCACGCTTCTCTCCTGCAAGAATCGGATCTTCGCTGAGGACACAACTCTACCCTAACGTTAGAGTAGAGATTGGCGGTGCCAAGCCGGGGACGAGACCGCCGGCAACGAGAAGGGCCAGAGGACCACGGGCATGAACAGCAAGCACATGCAGATCGGCGAGGTCGCCGCGCGCACGGAGCTGTCCCTGCGCACCATCCGGCACTACGAGGAGACCGGCCTGGTCGTCCCCTCGGCCCGCTCGCAGGGCGGCTTCCGTCTCTACACCGAGACCGACGTCGCCCGGCTCATGGTCATCCGCCGCATGAAGCCCCTCGGCTTCACCCTCGACCAGATGCGCGACCTGCTGGACGCCACCGACCGCCTCGATAACGAGCCTGGCCTCGACACCGACGAGCACGAAGCCCTCCTGGAACGCGTGCGTGAGTACGAGCAGTCCGCCACCGAGCAGGTCGACAAACTCCGAGTCCAGTTGACCCGTGCCGAGGACTTCGCCGAAACGCTCCGCACTCGCCTGCACCAGGCCGCACCTGCCACGTCCTGACCCGCCGGGCCGGCTGTAGAGCCTGCAGCGTGCGACCTGCACGCGACGAGAGTCCCCCAGGAGCCCGTTGGACCGCCCAGTTCGTACCGGCCACGCCTCCCGTTGATCCGCCGGTGCGCCCGGTGTCGATCTCGGGGTTCAGCACCGGGAAGGCGTAGTAGAGGATGCCCCAGCAGGTGACTTGCGTGACGCAGAGGGCGGGGAGGACGGCGCGGGGCCGCGACCGGTCTCCTGTTCCGGTCGCGGCCCCGTCCGTGCGGATGTTGAGGTGGATCATGTGAGCGTCAGCAGCATCCGCCGGCGGTGACGGGGTCGCGGGCCTCGGTGTCAGCGGTGGCCGGGGTGGAGCAACACGTGCTGCCCTGTTGCTTGGTGAGGTGGTCGGCGTCGGCTTTGACGACGTACACCTCCCAGGGCTCCCGGCCGGGGCCGTGGACCCAGACCTTGTCCTGGAGGGCGTAGCAGCAGCTGGTGTCGTTCTCCTCTGCTGTGGCGAGGCTGGCTTCGCTCAGGCGGGTGGTGGCGGCGTGGACAGCCTCGGTGCTTTCGACCTCGACACCGAGGTGGTCCATGCGGGTGTCTTCGTCCGCGGTGCCTTCGATGAGGACGAGCTTGAGCGGGGGCTCGGTGATGGCGAAGTTGGCATAGCCGTCACGGAGCTTGGCCGGCTCGGTGTCGAAGAGCTTCGTGTAGAAGGCGACGGATGCGGCCAGGTCGGGGACGCGGAGGGCGAGCTGTATGCGGGACATGACAGTCCTCCTCTGGGTGGGTGGTGAGCGTCAGCAGCCGCCGGAGGTGGCCGGGGCGCCAACGCCGATCTCGAGGGTGGCGGGGGCCGCGCAGCAGCCGCCACCGTCGGTCTGTGCGGTCTCCGGTTCGTCGAACAGCCCGGCGCCGCCGCATACGCCGGTCTCGGGGAGGGTGAGCTCGACGCGCTCGGCGGCCTCTTGGTCGCCGGCCAGGGACGCGGCGATGGAACGGACCTGCTCGTAGCCGGTCATCGCAAGGAAGGTGGGAGCGCGGCCGTAGGACTTCATGCCGACCAGGTAGACGTCCTTCTCCGGGTGGGAGAGCTCGTTCACGCCGTGCGGATAGACGGTCCCGCAGGAGTGCTGGTTGGGGTCGATCAGGGGCGCGAGTTCGACGGGTGCCTGGAGGCGCTCGTCGAGGCCGAGGCGGAGCTCGTCGAGGAAGGTGAGGTCGGGGCGGAAGCCGGTGAGCACGATGACCTCGTCGACCGCATCGAGACGGCGGCCGTCCTCGCCAACGAGGACCAGGCGGCCGTCGCCGTCACGCTCGACAGTGTCGGTGCGGAAACCGGTCACGGCGTCGGCGTAGCCGTTGTCGACGGCAGCCTTGGCCGCGAGGCCGAGCGCGCCGCGGGCGGGCAGCTGGTCGGCCTCGCCGCCGCCGAAGGTGGAGCCGGAGATACCGCGGCGCAGGATCCACACCCCGTGCGTGCCGGTGCCGTCCTCGGCCTTCGCGAGGCCGGCAAGATAGGCGAGCGCGGTGAAGGCGGAGGCGCCGGAACCGATGACCGCGGTGCGCTTGCCCGCGTAACGGGCCCGAACGGCGGGGTCCTGCAGGTCCGGGACGCGGTAGGTGATGCGGTCTGCGGCCGCCTTCTCGCCGAGGGCGGGCAGGCCGCTGCCGCCTGCCGGGCCGGGGCCGGCCCAGGTGCCGGAGGCGTCGATCACGGCGCGGGCGGTCAGCCGCTCCTCGCGGCCGTCGGCGTACTCGACGTGCACGACGAAGGGCTGCTGCTCGCGGTCGGCGTCGACGATCCGGTCACGGCCGGTGCGGGAGACGCCGGTGACCCGGGCGCCGAAGCGCACCCTCTCGCCGAGGACGTCGGCCAGCGGCTGGAGGTAGAACTCGGCCCAGTCCCCGCCCGTCGGGTAAGTACCCACGTCGGGCTTCACCCAGCCGGTCGGGGCCAGCAGCTTCTCGGCCGCCGGGTCGACGACCTCGCCCCAGGTGGAGAACAGGCGCACATGGCTCCACTCGCGCACAGCCGCACCGGCGGCGTCGCCTGCTTCCAGGACCAGAGCCTCGAGGCCGCGGTCGACGAGGTGGGCGGCTGCCGCGAGTCCGGCCGGGCCGGCTCCGATGACGATGACGGGAAGCTGCTGGTTGCTCATTTCGGGATCTCTCCTTGAAGCGCAGGCACACGTGGCATGGGGGGTGAAGGGTCAGCGGGTGGAGCCGAAGGACAGAGCGAGGAGTTCGGCGGACCGCCGGCGAGTCCGGGCCCGGCATGCGCCGTCGCAGACCTGGGTGCAGCTGTCGCAGAACTCCACGCCGGCGAGGCTCCTGGACGCCCGGCGGGCGCGGTAGGCGGTCACGACGGTGCGGAGGACGGTGGCCATGGAGAGCTCCTGTTTCGATGTCCGTCGATGGCTTGCGCTATCAGCCTCCCACCTGTTTCGACGTCCGTCAACATAGACATTCATCTAACCGGTTTCTTGATGGAGCACAACGGCGACCGCCACCCGCACCGGGACGAGGTCGTCGACTGCCTCACCCGCTTCGCGGACCGGCTGGACGTGGACATCCGCACCAGAACCCACATCGAGGCGGTGGAGTCCGACGCCGCCGGCTTTGTTCTGCGCACGACGGACGGCCGCAGTATCAGCGCTGCGGGCGTCGTCGCGGCCAGCGGCTCGCTTACCCGCCCGCTGCTGCCCGAGCTGCCGGGGCAGCAGGACTCCACCGGCGAGGTGCTGCACGTTGCCGACTACCGCAGTCCCAAGCCATATGCGGGCAAGAGGATCATCGTCGCGGGCGGCGGGAACTCCGCCGTCCAGGTCACCCACGAACTGGGCCGATGTGGCCGACGTGACCCTGGCCTCCCGCCACCCCATGCGATTCCTGACGCAGGTGCGCGACGCAAGGACCTGCACCACTGGCTGACCAGCACCGGCTTCGACGACCTGCACCCTGCATGACTCATCCACTTCGTGGGCGGCACCCTCGTCCTGGATGCCGGCCGCTACCAAGAAGCTCTGGACACCGGACGGCTGGAGCGGCGCCCCATGTTCACCACCCTCGACGGCGACACGACCGTGTGGGCCGACGGCACCCGGGAGCGCATCGACGTGGTGCTGCTCGCCACCGACTACCGGCTACCGGCTACCGGCTACCGGCTACCGGCTACCGGATCAGCCTCGGCCATCTCCAGGGCCTGGGCGCGCTGGACGGTGACGGCATGCCGCTGCACAGCGGCGGCATCTCTCTCGCCTATCCCGGCCTGGTCTACCCTCGGCCTTCAGTTCCAGCGGTCCTTCGCCTCCAACACGCTGCGCGGCGTCAGCCGGGACGCCGACCACGTCGGCCCAGCCGGCGAACAGCGCAGGGATGGTGAGCCGCGGTGCAGCTCACCACCCCTGGCCCATTAATTCGACCTGTGTCAAAATAGATGCATGTCGAACGTCACGCTGCTGCCCGTGGTGGAGCCGGAGTCCGTGGTGCCGTGCTGCCCGCCGCTGACCGAACGCCCCATGAACGCGGAAGAGGCCGAGAAGGCCGCGCGCATGTTCAAGGCGCTCGGCGACCCCGTTCGCCTGCGCCTGTTCTCGGCGGTCGCCTCCCACGAGGGCGGCGAGGCGTGCGTGTGCGACATCTCCGACGTCGGCGTCTCCCAGCCCACGGTCTCCCACCACCTGAAGAAGCTCAAGGAGGCCGGACTGCTCACCTCCGAGCGGCGCGGCACCTGGGTGTACTACCGCGTCGAGCCGTCCGTCCTTGCCGCGATGGGTCAGCTTCTGACGTCCGCCCCGTCGGCCTGACCTTTTCGCCAGGGAGGCCGGCGCTTCGGTCACGGCCGCAGGGCGATCCCGACCCTGGTGAGCAGTCCGGCAAGGTTCGAGGATCGGCGCATGGCCGAGTTCCGCCAGGCCCGCACTGTCCTGCGCAACCTGGCCCGCCGGGCCGCGGTGACCGACCCGGATACCTGCTCGGCAGGCGACATTTGCACCATCCTCGCCCGTCCCTGACGGCCGGTCCGGCAACTCAGGTGCTCAGCAGCTGCGCGATCTGCCGTGCGGCGTCGCGGGCCGGCCTGCCGACGCCGATCAGGGTGGCGGACGCAGGGCCGGTCCAGTCGCCGTACCCGAGGAGGTGGAGCCGCGATTCACCGGCGGCCTGAGTTCCCTCGGTCTGGATGTGGCCGCGCGGACCTCGCAGCCCCAGCGGGGCGAGGTGGGCGAGGGCGGGGCGGAAGCCGGTGCACCAGATGATCGTGTCCGCTTCAGCGTGGCTGCCGTCGGCCCATGTGGCGCCGGTGGCGGTGAGCCGGGTGAACATCGGCAGGGCCGCGAGGACTCCGGCGTCACGTGCTGCGCGTACGGGAGGGACGGCGACGATGTCGCCGAGCGAGGCGACACCTCTAGTGTCGGTGCGGCCTTCGTCGAGGGCGCGGCGGCGGGCGGTGGCGACGTCGAACAGGACCCGACCGTCGATGTCGTCGGCGAGGTAGCGGGGCGGGCGCTGGGTGGCCCAGGTCAGGTCGACGCCGGCCAGGGCGAGGTCGGCGGCGATCTGGGCGCCGGAGTTGCCGCCGCCAACCACGATGACCCGCTGATCGGCGAAGTCCTGGGGCCGTCGGTAGGCCACCGTGTGCAGCTGGCGGCCGGTGAAGATGTCCCGGCCGGGGACGGCCGGGACGAAGGGTCGCGCCCAGGTTCCGGTGGCACTGACGACCGCCCCTGCCGACCAGTCACCGGCATCGGTCTCGACGCGGAGCCGTGCGCCGTCGCTGCGCACGGCCTGGACCTGGACGCCGTGCTGGACGGGCAGGTTGTAGCGCTTCTCGTAGTCGGCGAGGTAGTCGACCACGTGCCCGCCGTCCGGGTACGTCTCGCCGGGCTGGGCGGGCATGATCCGTCCCGGCAGGGACGAGTACGCCGCCGGGGAGAACAGGCGGAGTGAGTCCCAGGTGTGCTGCCAGGCGCCACCCGGCGCCGTGTCGGCGTCCAGGACGGTGAAGTCCACACCGAGACGGCGCAGGTGGTAGCCGGCGGCAAGCCCGGACTGGCCGCCGCCGACCACCACCACATCGGTGCGCTGCGTCATGAACCCGACTGCGCGACCGTGAACTTCTTGCGCCAGGCCAGCGAGACGTAGACCAGTGCCACGAGGACCGGGACCTCGATCAGCGGGCCTACGACGCCGGACAGGGCCTGGCCGCTCGTGACGCCGAAGGTGGCGATGGCGACCGCGATGGCAAGCTCGAAGTTGTTGCCCGCCGCGGTGAACGCCAGCGTGGTCGTGCGCTCGTAGTTCAGGCCGATCACCTTGCCGAGGGCGAAGGTGCCGAACCACATGACCGCGAAGTAGACCAGCAGCGGCAGCGCGATGCGGGCGACGTCCAGCGGCTGCGAGGTGATGGTCTTTCCCTGCAGCGCGAAGAGGATGACGATCGTGAACAGCAGCCCGTACAGCGCCCAGGGGCCGATCTTCGGCAGGAACTTGTTCTCGTAGGAGTCGCGGCCGACCTTCTTCTCGCCGATGCGGCGGGTCAGGAAGCCGGCCAGCAGTGGTACGCCGAGGAAGATGACGACGTTCAGCGCGATCTCCCACATGGAAATGTCGAGGCTCTCGCCGTTGCCAAGGCCGAGCCAGCCGGGCAGCAGGTCAAGGTAGAACCAGCCGAGCACACCGAACGCGATGACCTGGAACACGGAGTTCAGCGCCACCAGGACAGCGGCGGCTTCACGGTCGCCGCAGGCAAGGTCGTTCCAGATGATGACCATGGCGATGCAACGCGCGAGGCCGACGATGATCAGGCCGGTCCGGTACTCGGGCAGGTCCGGCAGGAAGATCCACGCCAGCGCGAACATCACCGCCGGGCCGAGGACCCAGTTGATGACGAGCGACGAGACCATGAGCTTCTTGTCACCGGTGACGGCGTCGAGCTTGTCGTAGCGGACCTTCGCCAGCACGGGGTACATCATGATCAGCAGGCCGACGGCGATCGGCAGCGAGATGCCGCCGATCTCGACCTTCGCCAGAGCGTCGTTCAGACCGGGGATCAGCCGGCCCAGCCCGAGGCCGAGGCCCATGGCGAGAAGAATCCAGACGGCGAGGAAGCGGTCGAGCGTCGAAAGCTTCGCGACGACCGAGACTTCCTCGGTCGTCGCGGGTGCTTCGGTGCGGGTCACGGACAGGCCCTCTTGTTCTCTGCGGCGGTACGCGCGGTCTCTGCGAGCTCGGCGAACTGGCCGGCGAGCTGGGCGATGACGTCCGGGCGCAGCTTGTAGTACGTGAAGCGGCCGCACGGCTCGGTCTCCACCACCCCCGCTTCCCGCAGCACCCTCAGGTGGTTGGACAGGTTCGTCTGGCGGGCGCCCGTCTCCTCGACCAAGTGCGTGGTGCACAGCGTCTCGCGGGCCAGCAGGGTCACGATCTGCAGCCTGAGCGGGTCGGCCAGCACCCGGATCAGGTCAGTGTCGACTGACGTCATCATGGGCTGATACTGTCACATCACCTGGCGCTGATACCAGCCGGTGCTGACCTACGGCCCGTCGAAAGGGTCTGCCCATGTCCGCCTCCCCTCCCCCCGTCCTGCCCGACGACCGTCTGGCCGCCGGCACGGCCCGCCTGGCCACCCGGCACGCCGGCCGCTTCGCGGTCGAGACCGTCCAGGGCCTGCTCGCCGACTCCTACCGGCGCCTCGCCGAGACCGCACGCGTCACCACCCACCTGGTGGTGCTGGCCGAACGCCTCACGGCCGAGCGCCTCGACGCCCTCGCGCACGTCCAGGGGGCGCCTGGCTCGGGCCTGGTGCGGGTGCTGTTCGTGTGCAGCCACAACGCCGGGCGCTCCCAGCTCGCGGCCGCGCTCCTCGAACTGCGGGAAGCCGGCCGGGTCACGGTGTCCTCCGCCGGCACGCATCCCGCCGGTGCGGTGGAGCCCTGCATCGCCCAGGTCCTCACCGAGGCGGGCGCGGATCCGGTGGACGCCCACCCGAAGCCTTTGACCGACGAGGTCGTCCAGGCCGCCGACATCGTGATCACCATGGGCTGCGGCGACGCCTGCCCCGTGGTGCCCGGCCGCCGCTACCTGGACTGGCCTGTCGCCGATCCCGACGGCCCGGTCGCGGTCGTCCGCAACATCCGCGACGACATCGACACGCGCATCATCGAGCTGCTGGCCTCCCTGCCCCACTGACCCCGTCCCCGACCCGCACCAGCGGTTGAACCACTTCGTGAAGGAAGAATCCATGTCCTCCGCCCCGCTCGCCTCCGTGCTGTTCGTCTGCGTCCACAACGCGGGCCGCTCCCAGATGGCCGCCGGATTCCTCAACCACCTCGCTGGCGACCGCATCGAGGTCCGCTCCGCCGGCTCGATCCCCGCCGACCAGGTCAACCCGGCCGCCATCGAGGCGATGCAGGAGCTCGGCATCGACATTGCCGACCAGAAGCCCAAGGTCCTGACCACCGAGGCCGTCCAGGCGTCCGACTACGTCATCACCATGGGCTGCGGCGACGCCTGCCCGATCTTCCCCGGCAAGAAGTACCTCGACTGGGCCCTCGAAGACCCCGCGGGCAAGGGCCTCGACTCCGTCCGCCCGATCCGCGACGAGATCAAGACCCGTATCGAGGCCCTCATCGCCGAGATCGACGCGAAGCAGGAGGCATGACCACCGTGCCGCACACCGACGACGTGCGCGACGTCATCGTCATAGGCTCCGGCCCCGCCGGATACACCGCCGCCCTGTACGCGGCCCGCGCCCAGCTGAGGCCTCTGCTGTTCGGCAGCTCCATCTTCGTCGGCGGCTCGCTCACCACCACGACCGAGGTCGAGAACTTCCCAGGCTTCCCGAACGGCATCGACGGACCGGACCTCATGGCCAACATGCGGGCCCAGGCCGAGAAGTTCGGCGCCGAAATGATCGACGACGACATCACCGCCGTCGACCTCACCGGCGACATCAAGCTGCTGACCGACTCCGCCGGCACCGTGCACCGCGCCAAGACGGTGATCGTGGCGACCGGCTCCGGCTACCGCAAGCTCGGCCTTCCCCACGAGGAGGAGCTGTCCGGCCGCGGCGTCTCTTGGTGCGCGACCTGCGACGGATTCTTCTTTCGTGACCGCGACGTCGTCGTGGTCGGCGGCGGCGACACCGCCATGGAAGAAGCCACCTTCCTCACCCGCTTCGCCCGCTCGGTCAGCATCGTCCACCGCCGCTCCACCCTGCGGGCTTCCAAGGTCATGCAGAACCGGGCCTTCGCCGACGACAAAATCTCCTTCGCCTTCGACAGCGAGATCGCCGACATCAAGGAGACGAACGGCATGCTCTCCGGCATCGCCCTGCGCGACGTCCTGACCGGCGCCACCCGCTACCTCGACGTCACCGGCCTGTTCATCGCCATCGGCCACGACCCGCGCACCGAACTGTTCACCGGACAACTCGACCTGGACGACGACGGCTACATCCAGGTCGCCGCCCCCTCCACGCACACCAACGTCGCAGGCGTCTTCGCCGCCGGCGACGTCGTCGACCACACCTACCGCCAGGCCATCACCGCAGCCGGCACTGGTGCCGCGGCAGCCCTCGACGCCGAGCGCTACCTCGCCGCCCTCGCCGACACCACTCCCGAGCCCCAGACGGCAGCCCTCCCGGCCTGATGAACAGGGGCGGTCCGGCACCCGTGTGCC
>NZ_JBEXRZ010000145.1:0-17548 GCF_040613325.1 Streptomyces sp. NPDC006283
CCTGCGTGGCGACGACCGGGTCCTTGTAGGACTTACGGGTCACCTTGAGCTCGAGAGGCCCGTTCTCCGCGGTGACGTACGTGCCGAGGTCCACCGGATGGACCGGTGGTCTGCCGGTCCGGGCCCTCGCACATGTGACGAGCACCGGCAGTCTCCGTCGAGGAGGCTGCCGCGCGGCGGCGATACGGCACGGGCGAAGCCGCCCCTGTGTCACCGGTCGGGGTGCAGGTTCCGGTGCACGGCCCTCGCCACACTCTCGATCGTGTCCATCCCGTAGACCCATCCCGCATCCGGATGCCGGTCCTCGGGCACCCGGTTGTTCTCGGTGAGGACCACCAGGCCGTAGTTGTACGCACGGCCGGTGAAGGCGCCCATGCTGTGGACCTTCCAGTCCCCGCGGTCCCACGGATTTCTGAGGTTCGCGTCGGAACGCTGAAGCCATCCGTTCTTGACCTGGACCGCGGCGTCCGCCGGCGCCCCGGCGGGCGCTCCCCACCGCTGATCGTTCTGCACGTCACGCATCAGTCCGAGGATGTAGGCGCGCTCCTCCTCGTCCAGGACCGTGTCGTCCTCCCCGGTCAGCAGTGCGAGCAGAGTGGCCTGGTCCCTTGCGGTGACCTGGGTCAGACCCATGAACCCGGCTTCGTCGATGGCGGTGTTCGTCATTCCGGCCTCGTCCAGAAAGTGCTGGATGTTGCCGGGTCCGACGGTGTCCCACAACACGTACGTCGACCGGTTGTCCGAATTCGCGATCATTTTCCTGGCCAGATACTGCTCCTCCTCGGTCAGATATCCGTCTCTGATGTGGAGCAGCGCCGCCAGGATCGTCGGCTTCACGATGCTCGCCGAGTCGAAGCGTTTGTCGGCGCGGTACGTGCAGGAAGTGCGCGTCGTCCGGTCGTACAGCGCTATCGAGGCGCGGCTGTCGCGACTGGCCAGTGTGCGGGCTATGTCGCGGGTCAGGTCGTGGGCGAGCCGGGGTTTCCTGGAGGAGCATTCGATGAGCGCGCCCTTGAACGGCAGTGCGGTGGTTTCCCCTTGCCCCTTTTGATGGGAGGCCGGGGGAGCGTGGGCCGCCGAAGCCGATGCGGAAGGGGCGGCAGAGGCCGGACGCGGGGCGGTCCCGGGGGAGGCGGGTTCCCGAGTCGGAGCCGAGACGGATATGGCGAAGGCAAGGGAGACCGCGATGGACATCGTTACCCAGGTCACTTTCGACGTCGTCCCACTGAGCATCAGCTCGCTGCCCTTTCGACCGTCAGCCCGCCGCTGCCGATTCGGCAGGCATCGATGCGGTGCGCACGCCATGTGGCGCCCTCGAATTCGACGCTACAAGTGGGGCATCGGCCTGGCCTGTCCGGTCGGCCGATAGGCCTAGGCGCGCATGCGCAGAGCGGCTGATGAGGTGAAAGGGAAGCGGCTGGGCGGGTCCTTTTCGGCGGAGCGGCGAAAGGCGTGGCAGCAAAAATTCGGCGGTGCGCAAACCGCCGAACCTCGGCATAGTCGGCTCGGCCGGATCGGCCGGGCCGTCGCCCGGCGGCTGGGTGGCGAAGCGGACACTGCGCAGACGGCGTTGCGGGTGAACCACGTCATGCGCGGCACGACCCGGCCGGCGTGGGAAGGGATGAAGAGAGCGGGTAGAGCGCGGTCAGGATCTGTTCCCTGCCATGGCCCCCGGCCGGCCCCCTGCCCCGAGCCGGAACGCGGGCCGGCCCGAGGGGCGGGGGACCGCGCCCGTCAGCCACGTGCCGCTGTCGGTGGCGTACACGCCTGTCGTGGCGCAGGGCAAGGCGAGCCGGTGAGGTATGGGGCCGGTGCCCAGCTCCAGGTGGACCGAGGCGGTGGACCTGCCGGTGCTCGACGTGGTGGCCGCAGTGATATGGGGGAGCCGGCCCGGTTCGAGGTTCGGACCGAACACCACGCCGCTCACCGAGCGGTATGCCTCGTTCTCCCGGCACAGCTCCGCCAGTGCCGCCGCTGCTCCGTCGGACCCGCCCTCGACGGACTTCCATCCGCAGACCCGGCCCTCGTCGACGGTGAGTACCACGGGGTAGGACACCAGCGGGGACAGCCGTTCGTACAGGCGCTGCCGTCCGTGCGGGGTGCCGTGGACGACGGGGCGCCCTTTGACGGTGACCGTCCCGGACAGCGGTGTGCCGCCTGGGGCGGAGCGGAACAGCATCCGGCCTGCCGGTGCCAGGTGCACGCCGCCCGCCTCCGGGTCCCCGTGCGGCTCAACGTACCCGGCCAGTACCGCTATTGAGCCGGTGAGTGGCTCGTGGAGGGTCAGCCCGTCCGGCTCCTGCATCGCCGAGAGCATCCGCCGGCGCCGGTGCGCCGTCGCGTCGGGACGGGTCCGCTCCATCGCGGTCAGGAGACGGCGCAGCCGTTCCTGGGCCAGAGGGCCCTCGCAGAGCCGCGCGCCCACCACGACGCGGGACGGTCCGACTGCCTCGGGTGGGGCGGACAGCAGGCCGTCCCGGGCAGCGAGGACGAGTACGTCTGAATCGGCCGGCACCGTGGTGGTGAGCAGAGCGGCCAGCGATGCGGACGGCTCGACCGCGATCAGGGACGGCTCCGCACCGCTCGGGCTCCGTCCTTCGATCCGGATGCTCCGGGCCAGGGGCTTCTCGACAATGACGGTGAAGTGCGTGCCACCCACGGGGTAGGCGGCAAGAACCTCGGGACGTACGACGATCAATGCTGGGCCTTCCGCTGTCCGGACGGGGATGGGAGGAGGGAGAGGGGGCCCGGGGGGCCCTCCGTGCGGCGCTGCCGGCGCAGGCCGTCAGGGAGTCGGTGAGTGGATCACCAGCGCGCTTCCCTGACCGCCGCCCCCGCACATCGACGCGACCCCGGTGCCACCGCCCCGTCGCCCCAGGGCGTGGGCCAGGTGGAGCACCAGCCGCGCTCCGGAGGCGCCCAGTGGGTGGCCCAGGGCGATCGCCCCTCCATCCGTGTTGACGATGTCCTGGGGGAGGTCCAGCCTGGCGGCAGAGACGACGCCGACCGAGGCGAATGCCTCGTTGATCTCCACCAGGTCCAGGTCGCCGACGCCGATGCCCTCCTTGGCCAAGGCGGCGCGGATGGCGTTGGCCGGTTGCTCGTGCAGGCTCGCATCCGGCCCGGCGACATTGCCGTGCGCGCCGACTTCGGCGATCCAGTCGAGGCCCAGCTCCTCGGCCTTGCGACGGCTGCACACCACGACCGCTGCCGCACCGTCGGACAACGGCGACGAGGTGCCGGCAGTGATCGTGCCGGAGGGGCTGAAGGAAGGGCGCAGCTTGCCCAGGATCTCTGCCGTGGTGTCCGGGCGCAGCGACTCGTCGTGCTCGAAGAGCACCGGGTCGCCCTTTCGGCGCGGCACGGAGACCGGAACGATCTCCGAGGCCAGGGCGCCGGCGTCGACAGCCGCGGCCGCCTTGCGGTGCGAGGCGGCCGCGAAGGCGTCCTGCTCCTCGCGGGTCACGCCGTAGCGGGTGTTGTACCGGTCGGTCGCGCTGCCCATCACGACGTCGTCGAAGGAGCAGAAGAGACCGTCCGACTCCATGCTGTCGATCAGCGGCGTCTCGCCGTATTTGATCCCGGCGCGTGCCCTGGGCAGGACGTGCGGGGCATGCGTCATCGACTCCTGTCCGCCGGCCACGACCAGGTCGAACTCACCGGCGCGGATGAGCTGGTCGGCAAGGGCCACAGCCTCCAGCCCCGAGAGGCAGACCTTGTTGACGGTGAGCGCGGGTACTCCCATGGGGATGCCCGCTGCCACCGCCGCCTGTCGTGCAGGGTTCTGTCCGGCGCCCGCGGTGAGCACCTGCCCCATGATCGTGTACTGCACCTGGTCCGGCCGCACCCCGGACCTCTCCAGCGCTGCGCGGATCGCCACGGTGCCCAACTGGGCCGCCGAGAAGTCCTTGAGGGATCCGAGCAGCTTTCCCATGGGGGTGCGTGCTCCCCCCAGAATCACCGAACGTGCCATGTCTTCCTCCAGGTTGAGGGTAGGAGGTTCGTTCACCGGCTCCGTCGAACCTACCCGTGGGTAATGTCAGGACCACACCATGTGAGCAACGGCGCGGTGAGGAGTCGTGGGGCTCGAGCGGGCCGACCCGGCGTCAGCGGGCAGTGTGACGTCCTCGGTCACAGCTCCTCCATGACGAAGTCGACCTTGGCCGCACCGCAGTCGGGGCACTCCCAGTCGTCGGGGATGTCCTCCCACTTGGTGCCGGGCGGGAACCCCTCTTCGGGAAGGCCCAGTTCCTCGTAGTAGACCCATCCGCAGAGGAGACACATCCACGCCCGCTTGCCGGACTGGTTGCTCATACGATTCCTTGCCTGTTCCTGTTCCTGTTCCTGTTCCTGTGCCTGTGCTCGGTGACGAAGGCGGAGACGGCGGCACCCACGTCCTTCGACATGAGGATGCCCATGTGACCGGTCCCCGGTTTGCTCACCAGCGTTGCGTCCTTCAGCCCGGCCGCGACGGCCTCCGCATCGGAGTACGGCACCATCGGATCGGCGGGGTCGTGCATGACCAGCACCGGCCGGTCGAATGAGGCGCCGAGTCCGACGATGTCCCAGTGGCTGACCGGCACGCCGTTGCGGCGGTGCAGCTCGCCGTAGATGCCCTGCACCACGGCGGGCGTCAGCCGCAGGCCCCCGCCCTCCCAGCGGTCCAGGACGCCGCCCAGCGTGCACGCCGGGGCGACGAGGACGACGCAGTCGAGTGGCCGTCCGGCTCTCTCCACCGCCGCGCCGATCGCGGCGATGCCGCCCAGCGAGTGGGCCACGACGACCCGTACGTCGCCGAGCGTGTCCAGTACGGCGCCGACGGCCCGGGTGTACTGCGTCATCGTCGCCTGGTCCCCGTCGCGCACCCCATGCGCGGGACCGTCAAAGGCCGCCACCCGGAATCCGAGGTCGCGCAGCGGCGGGACCAGCGAGTGCATGCTGCTGCTGTCCGCGGCCCAGCCGTGCACCAGCAGCGCAGTGCCCTCGGTTGCCCGGCCGTCGCCCCAGAGGAAGCCGTTCGCTACGTCGGGGCTGCCGATGACGGTGAACCGGTCGGCGCCCAGGGGCAGCACGTTGTCCGGGTGCAGGCCGAGGGTGCGTGTGCTGCTGAACACGTCGGTCGCCCACCGCGCCCCCGTCGACGGGGCCATGGCCCCGACGACGGTGTGGACGAACCTGCGCAGCAGCTGAGCCTTCACCGGCTGCCCTCGGGCCCCACGGACGTGGGTGTCTTCGGCGTCACCTTGCTCCGTGACAGGTCCGAGTAGTACCCGGACTCCGTGTCGTAGAAGTGCAGATGGCGGACGATGCCCCACATCTGCCCGAAGCTGAACCTGCGTTCCCGCACCATGCCCGGATAACGCTCCTTGAGCATCGCCTGCGCCTTGGGCAGGTTGTAGTACGGCACCACGGGCGCCACGTGGTGCGCCGTGTGGATGGAAATGTTGTGCGTGAGGAACAGCAGCCACTTCGGATAGACGTAGTCCGTGGTGACCAGCAGTCGGCTGGCGTTGCGCGTCTAGTACTCGGCCGTCAGGTAGGGAACGTCGCTGGAGCTGTGGTGCATCAGCGTGGTCGCGCTGAACCAGGCGTGGGTGGCGATCCAGGGGGCGACGAAGTAGAGCAGCAGCCCCGGGGCGCCGGTGAAGTACACCAGTGCCGCGAAGTACGGGACGGCCACGGCGGCGACGAACATGATCGAGCGCCGCACCTCTCGCCGCTGCCCCGCCTTCGGGTAGAAGCCGGGCCGGAACCCGGATTCCACCCAGTAGTTGATCGTCCCGCCCCAGAACGCCCAGGTGCGGGTCGAGATGTACACGGCCTTCTGCCACAGGGACATCCGGTCGTACATGCCGGCCGGCAGAGGGCGCCAGTCGGTGTCGAGTTCCAGGTGGTTGGTGCTGCTGTGGTGCATGTTGTGCACATGCCGCCAGGCGTGGAACGGGTAGATCAGCGGCAGAAGCGAGATGTGCCCGATCGCGTAGTTGAGTTTGCGGGAACGGGAGAAGGAGCCGTGGCCGCAGTCGTGTGCGATGCAGTGCAGTCCCCAGCCGCCGAGACCGGCCACGATCCACAGGGGTATCCACAGCAGCCAGTGCGGAGACCAGGCCACCCCCACGATCGCACCCGCATAGAGCAGCCAGCTGACGGTGAAGCCGACGATGCCCCGGCTCACGCGCGGCTCGAAGTACTCCTTTGGTATCGCGCCCGCGAGGCGTTCGCCCTCGATCTGCTCCGCCTGGGCCAGAAACGTCTGGAAGTGTTCGTCCGGTGCCGACGGAAAGTCGAATGCACCCATGTCGTCTCCCTTGTGAGAACGGTCGGTGCCAGTGATCCGAAGGAAGGACCTGGGGCCTAGGAGGTGAGCCTGAGCTCCTTGGCCAGGTACTGGCTCAGGGCGTCGATGGACTGGTACTCGTAGAGCAGCCCAGGCGACAGCCGGCGTTCCACGATCTTTTCGAGGGCTCCGGACACCTGCACCGCCACCCGGGAGTCGAGCCCGTACGACTCGAACGTCTTCTCGGTGTCGATGGTGTCGCGCGGTATCTCGGTGTGGATCGCCAGGTAATCGGTGAGCCACTGCTTGAGTGCCGCTTCGGTCAGCGGTCCCTGAGGGTGCGGAACCTTTTTTCTTTTGAACACCTGCACGCTCCTGTCTCGTTGTTGACGGGTGGGCGCGGCTCTCTCAAGCCGCCATCCTTGTCCGTTCCTTGCGTTTGGCGATGGTCGCCTTGTCGGGTTCGCGCAGGCTCCACACGACGCCGAGCTTGCCGAGACCCGCGAGCAGCCACCCGCTCAGGTCGGGCTCCCACCAGGTGACGCCGTGCCGGTAGGAACCGGGGAAGGCGTGGTGGTTGTTCTGCAGACCCTCACCGAAGGTGAAGATGGCGACGGGCCAGTTGTTGGCGCTGCGGTCCTCGTTGTCGAAGGGGCGTCCGCCGAAGGCATGGCAGATCGAACCGACGCACCAGGCCGCCTGGTTGGCCACGAAGATGCGGGCCAGTCCGCCGAAGACCAGACCCGTCAGCGCGGACATCGCGGTCTGCTCGATCGCGAAACCGACGACGGCCGGGAGCAGCAGACCGCTGAGCACCCACAGCGGGTAGGTGCGGTGGTAGTACATCAGTCGCCGGCTGCGCAGCACGTCGGGCCCGAAGACGGTCCACTTGGTCGTCTCCGCGCTGAGCATCCAGGGCATGTGCGCGTACCAGAGGCCGCGCATACGAGCCCTGAAGTCCCACCCGTGCAGGTTGGGCGAGTGCGGGTCACCCTCCTGGTCGCTGAACCGGTGGTGCCTGCGGTGCGTGGTCACCCAGAACATCAGCGGACCCTGGGCCCCCATGGAGCCCGTGATCATCATGATGCCCTCGAACACGGCCGATGTCTTGAACGCCTTGTGCGCGAGATACCGGTGGAATCCGACCGTGATGCCGAACATGTGGACGAAATACATCACGCCGAACAGCCACAGGTCCGTCGCGGTGAACTGCCCGGTCCACAGGAAGTAGACCGCCGCCGCGGTGCCGATGAGCGGCAGTGTCATGGTGGTCAGCGCGGAGAACCGCTTGGTCCGGAGGCTGACGGGATCGAGCCTGACGACCGCTTTCGCGACGGCGGCAGGGGTGGTGGAGTAACTGGCCGATGACATCGCTCACATCCCCTTCTCTTGTGTGCGTGTTCGCGTCTCATCACTGCGCATGCGCTCGGGATAGCGCACATCGGACACCAGGCCGAGCTTCTCCAAGGACCGGATCACGGCGCCTGTCGGGTCGATCTGCCACAGTCCGTGCCGGTTGTGGGCGAGGGCGGGACGCGCATGATGGTTGTTGTGCCAGGACCCGCCCACGGACAGCGCCGCGAGGGGCGCGACGTTCCTGCTGTTGTCGCGCGTGCGGTAGTCGCGGTTCCCCAGCGTGTGGCCGATGGAGTTCACTGCCCATGTCACATGGTCGAGGAGGAAGATCCGGGCCAGCCCGCCCCAGAGCAGGCCTCCGATGGCACCGCGCGCGGTGCCGCCACTGAGGAGCCAGCCGAGGATCGCGGGAAGGGCGAGTCCGGCCAACACCCAGACGAAGTAGTACTGGTTGAGCCGCATGACCAACCGGTCCCGCACCAGGTCCGAGGCGCGCTTGCTCCAGTTCTGCCGGCTCACGGTGAACAGCCAGCCGACATGGCCGTGCCAGAACCCGCGCAGCCGGGCGGAGAGCCCCGGCGCGAGCGCCCGGGGGGAGTGGGGATCGCCGTCCCGGTCGGTGAAGGCGTGGTGCTGACGGTGGATGGCGACCCAGAAGACGACCGGCCCCTGGGCGGCCATGCTGCCGGCGATGCCCCAGAAGGCGGTCATGGCCGGTCCCGCGGAGAAGGAGCGGTGGGAGAAGAAGCGGTGGAAGCCGCCCTCGACGCCCAGTGAGGTGATCAGGTACATGACCGCGAGGAGCATTCCGTCGTACCAGGTGAATCCGTGCTCGAGGGAGAAGGCGATGGCGGCCGCCATACCGAGGGTGGGCACGCCCACGGTGACCCAGGCGAGTCTGCGGGCGGCCACGTCGACCCCGTCCGCGGTCCCGGCGGGTATCACCCGGTCGGCTCCGGCGTCGGCGGCGCTCATGAGACGGCCGTCCGCTTCGCCACCGGGACCGACGCGAACGCCTTGAGTTCTCCGGAGAGGAAGGCGTCCCGCGTCGCCCTGCGGCGGATCTTGCCGCTGGTGGTCATCAGGACCGTTCCGGGCGGGCCGAAGTGGATGCAGGCGGGCCGGACACCGTGGTCTCCCGTCACTGCCGCGGTCACCAACTCCCTGAGCTCGCTCTCGTCAGCCGCGAACTCCCGAGCCGTGCCGCGGTACTCGGCGACGATCGCGACTTCCTCCTCGTCGCGTGCGTTGCTCCGCACGGAGAACGCGGCCGCCCTGCGCAGTGCCTGGTGCGACCCGAGGACCGACGACTCGATGTCCTGCGGGTGGAGGTTGCGGCCGCTGATGACGATCAGGTCCTTGAGCCGGCCCGTGACGAACAGCTCCCCGTCGAGCAGGAAGCCGAGGTCTCCGGTACGCAGGTACTCGCGTCCGTCGTCGCGGCCCGCCGGCCGTGCGCCGAAGGTCTTGTCCGTCAGCTCCGGCCGACCGAGGTAGCCGGTTGCCACATTGGATCCGGTGACCCACAGTTCGCCCACGCTGCCCGGCGTCACCGGGCGGCCGGACTCCGGGTCGACGACGATGACGTCGTGGCCCGTGGCGATCACGCCGCAGCTGACCACACCGACCGCCTTGTCGGTGGCCTCACTGCCGATCCTGCGCACTTCACCGCGCTCCAGCGCCTCCTTGCTCACCCATTCGGTCCGGATCTCCGAGCTCTGCTCGGGCTTTCCGGAGACGAAAAGGGTGGCCTCGGCAAGCCCGTAGCAGGGGATGACGGAACCGACGTCGAAGCCGCAGGCGGCGCCGAAGCGCTTCTCGAACCGCTCCAGGGTCGCGCTGGACACCGGCTCGCTTCCGCAGAAGACCTGCCGAAGGGTGCTCAGGTCGAGCGTGGCGAGCTCTTCGTCGCCGATGCTCGTGGCACAGAGGTCGAACGCGAAGTTCGGTCCCACCGTGATGGTGATCCGGTGGTCGGTGATCGCCTTGAGCCAGCGGTACGGGTCCTGGACGAAGTGGACCGGGGACATCATGACGAGGGGCCAGCCCCCGTGCACCGCCAGCATGATGGTGCCCATCAGCCCCATGTCGTGGTACGGGGGCAGCCAGGAGCAGCCGATGCGGTCCTCCTCGAAGCCCATATGGCTGTCGAGGACCCGGCAGTTGCTCACCAGGTTGTCATGGGTGAGGACGATGCCCTTCGGGTCTCCGGTGGAGCCCGAGCTGTACTGGAGCAGGGCAGGGTCGGCCGCCCGAAGCGGTACGTCCTGTTCCGGCCGGGTCAGGTAGAACTCGTCTTCGGGGAAGATCCACTGCGGCCGTTCCGTGGTGCCGGACAGTTGCTCGTGGAACTGGTCCACGTGGCCGGCGAAGCGCGGGTGGGTCAGGACGGCCCTGGGGGCGCAGTCCTCCACGATGGACAGGAAGCGTCCCACGGCCCGTCGACCGAAGGGCGGGAACGAGGGTACGGCGGTGCATCCGGCGCGTAGGGCGCCGAACAGGCCCGCCACGTAGTCGAGTCCGGGATCGAGGGCGAGGACCACACGCCCACCGTCGAGCCCGCTGTCGTGCAAACGGGCGGCAACCGCCGTTGCCCGATCGGCGAGATCGCGGTAGGTCCAGTCGATGGCATGCTCGCTCGTTCCGTCGGGCAGGAATCGGAAGGCGAGCCGGTCGGGTGTTTGCCGGGCCCGCTGGTCAAGGATGTGCACCAGCGACGTCCCGGAGGAGGGATCCAACGGTTCCACAGCCAACGGCCTTTCAGGTCTGTTCTCTGTCGGAAGCGTGTGCGTCGACTCAGCCTGCGCGGACCACCCGGAGCTGGTGGGCGGCCCCCAGGTGTGTGCCGTCCGGGCCCCAGGCGTCGATCTGCTCATTGATCCAGCCACCCGCCGAGGCGGCGAGTGTCCTGGCGCGCAGCAGGATCCACGGGGAGGAGGCCTTGGCGAGTCCCGCGCCGGGCCTGACCGTCAACTCGACGGTGGGCACCAGGACGAGCTGGGAGAGGACGGCCGCGTAGGAGGGAGCGAGGGCGTCCATGAGGAAGACGAATCGGAGTACGTCCGGCGTGTTGTCGTCCTCCAGGAGACGTACCCACGCGATGAGTTCGGGCTCAGTGCCGCCCGCGTACGGGCGCGCGGATCCCACCGGCCGGATCTCCATGCTGGCGGCGATGGGCACGAACTCCGGCGGAATGGCGAACTCTTCGCACTGGTCCGGTTGCGGGGCCGCGGGCGCGGCCGGTGCCACCGGCTGCCAGGAGGGCTCTCCCGGACGTCCGTAGACGGCCGATGCCTCGATGTGCAGCCCCTTGGCGCTCTCCGCCCCGGCGGTCACCGCCGCGCTGGTCCGGCCGGCGCGGACGAGGGAACTCGACACGGTGAAACCGGATTCGATCGGTCGGTCGAAGCGTCCGGTGACGCTCTGGAGTTTCAGACCGGGGACGTGCGCCTGCGTCGCAGAAGTGAGCAGGGCAAGAGCGAGCCCACCGTGAAATCCGCCAAATCCCTGCAGGTGGTTTTCTGCTTCGACCTCCCCGTCGACCGGATTCGCCAGCAGTGCTCCTGGCCCGCTTGTTTCGTGGGTAATTGGCATGTACCCAACAGTAGCCTGCCTCTAGGATATTCGGCAGGCATATACGTCCGTGACGATCACCACAATGGCAGATCGGTGGGCAGGGGGAACGGCGCATGGAGTACTCGGGTCGGCCGCTCGTAATGCCCGAGGCTTCGCCTGCGAAGGTGGCGCCTCGGGCTTCCGGAATTTTGCCCGGATTAGCCGAAGAATTCTATGAACTCTGCTATGACGGCTTCCGGCTGCTCCTCCACGAGATAGTTACGTGTGTCCTTGATCTCGGCCACGCGCACGTCGGTTCCCTGGGTGGGCAGCACCTTCTGCATGTATTCGAAGAAGCCTCCGTAGGCGAGCCCGAGCACGGGTACGCCCACCTTGCCGTACCCGCGGAAGTCGTCGATGTCCTGCTGGTAGGCCTGGAACCAGGCCTGACTTGCGCGGATGGCTTCCGGTGAGTCGTACGCGCGGGCGTAGACGTCGCGGTCGCGGGAGGTGATGGCGTCCGGATTCACCAGACTGAGGCCGAACATGTAGTCGACCATGTGGCGGTAGCGGCCCGCCAGTATCTTCTCCGGGAAATCGGGGACCAGGTTGAATGCGAGCCACCAGCGGTGCGGTCCCGGATCGGTGGGCCGAGGCATGATGCGGAACTCGTGGTAGTTCTCGTCGATGTGGGTCGTATTCAGCATCGCCAGCTTCGCCGTCGCCGACGGATAATTCAGGGCATAGCTCATCGCGACCATAGAGCCGATTCCGTGACCCGCGATATTAATGCGTTGGTAACCCAGGTGGACGGCCAGGGCGTGAATGTCTCCCGCCATGGACTTCTTGTCGTACCCGGACGCGGGCTTACTGGAGCCGCCCATTCCGCGTATGTCGACGGCGATCACGCGGAAGCGCTCGGCGAGGGACGGCATGATCTTCCGGTATTCCCACCACGTCTCCGGCCAGCCGGGCAGAAGCACCAACGGCTCTCCCTGTCCGCCGGCCACGTAGTGCAGCCGGACCCCGTTGACGTCGGCGTACTCGCTTGTGAAGTCCCCGTCGAGGGAGGCCGCGAGCTTTTGGTCACCGAACGGTGTGTTCGTCGACACGTGTCTTCCTCTCCTTCAGCGGACGGATCCGCTGTGGTCCTGCCGCTGCAGGTGCGTAGGGAACGCTCGTCGTGGAGCGGGACATCCGCCGGATGGCCCGGGTCAGCAGGTTGTGACGAGTAGTCGGTCGTGTCCGCGCTGCACGATCTGGTTGCGGAACGTCGGCGGGCCGGCCAGGGTCATGCCGGGCAGCCGGTTCAGCAGCTTCGGCACCGCCGTCTCCGCCGACATCCGGGCCAGCGCGGCCCCGAGGCAGTAGTGCATGCCGCCGCTGAAGGTGAGCGGTTGGTTGTCCTGGCGCGACGGGTCGAAGACGTGGGGGTCGGGGAAGCGTCGAGGGTCGCGGTTGCCTGCGGCGACGAGCAGGGTCAGCGGGACTCCGGCGGCGACCTTCACCCCGAAGAATTCCAGGTCCCGGGAGGCCACCCGGTTGAGCGCCTGCACCGCCGGGTCGTATCGGAGCGTCTCGTCGACGAAGCCGGCGGCCGCCTGCGGCTCGTCACGCAGCCTGGCCCCTTCCGCGGGGTGTTCAAGGGCGAGCCGCACCATGTTGCTGAGCAGGTCCTGCGGCGCCTCGGCGGCGGCGACCAGAAGCAGCATCAGGTTGGCGACCAGCTCCTCGTCCGTCAGCTCGCCCCCCGCGTCGCGGGCCTTGATGAACGTACTGGTCAGGTCAGGGCCGGGGGTCGCGCGGCGGCGGGCGACCAGCTCGTGGAAGTACGCCGCGAGACGGTCCATGGCGCCGTCGCCCGGCACGAGTTGCGCCAGGTCGCCGATGGGCTCCAGGGCCAGCGTGATGTCGCCGACGATGCCGCGCAGGCCTGCGTGGTCCTCGTCAGGAATGCTGAGCAGCTCACCGATGACGCCGGTGGCCATGCGGAACGTGAACTCGGGTACCAGGTCGACCGTTTCGCCGCTCGCGCCGAGCGCGGCGACGTTGCGTACGGCGTCCTCGGCCCGACGCTCCACCATCGGCTGCCACGCGGCCACGCTCCGGGCGGCGAATGCGCTGCCGAAGAAGCGCCGGAAGCGCTCGTGGTCCGGGTCGTTGGAGAACAGCATGTTCTTCGTCAGCCAGTACCACGAGGAGTGATCCCGCCAGCCCGGCAACTTCACGTCCTGGACGGCCGCGTCGGTCGAGAGCAGGTCCGGGTCGCGCAGGGCCCGGGCGCACTCGGCGTGGCCGGTGACGAAGACATGGACACCGCCCACGTCCACCACCGGACCGTGGGCGCGCATCTCCTCGTACAAGGGGTACGGGTTCTGCTTTCCCTCAGGCGCCAGCAGACGGCCCATCACATCGAGCGGGTCAGCCAGGGTTTCGGTAGAGCTCACTCTCACTCCGGGTGTGTCGGTTCGTACCTTCGGGTCCGTGCGAGGCGATGCAGGTGCGTACCGAGGCGCGGCCTTCTGGGGATCGAGAGAGGATCCACGGCGCTGCTGCTCACGGCCGCCCCGAGTGGGTCGGGATTTCCAACCCTCATGGCGGAGTGACCATAACAACGTCGGTTCGGAGAGGCAACCACCTTTCCCTCTGGCGCAGTTGAGCGTTTTCCGTCACACCCGCCCCCTGTTGGTTGCAGGCTCCGATCAACCGTTGCTACGTTCGCCGACCAGGTCAGTTGGAATTTCGAACCCAATGACGGGAAGAACGGGACGATCATGAGCCTCCCCGACGAACAGACCACTGCCGTCCCCGGATCCACGGCACCAAGACCGCGACTGGGCCCGGTCTTCGCCGTCGTCGCGGCCGGTGTGGCCATGGCGAACCTCGACGTGTTCATCGTGAACGTGGCGTTGCCGGACATCGGCCGCGAGTTCTCGGGCTCCTCGCTCGCGTCGTTGTCGTGGGTGCTCAACGCCTATGCCGTGGTCTTCGCCGCGCTGCTGGTGCCGTCGGGCAACCTGGCCGACCGCACCAGCCCCCGGACGGCCTACCTCGCGGGCATCGTGACATTCACAGTCGCCTCCGCGCTCTGTGCACTGGCTCCCGACGTCTGGTTCCTGGTGGCGGCCCGCGTGGTGCAGGCCGTCGGCGCGGCCATGCTCATTCCCTCCTCGCTCGGCCTGCTCCTTGCCTCCGCTCCACCGGAGCGCCGGATGTCCTCGGTACGTGCCTGGACAGCCATCAGTGGTGTGGCCAGCGCCCTCGGTCCGGTCGCCGGCGGCCTGCTCACCGAACTGAACTGGCGCTGGGTGTTCTTGGTGAACCTGCCGATCGGCATCGCCGCCCTGGTGGCCGGCGCGCGGGTGCTGCCGCGGGTGCCCGCCCGGGATCTGCCGCGCCCCGACCTGTTGGGTTCGGGCCTGCTGACCATCGCCATCGCGGCACTCGCGCTCGGTCTGGTCAAGGGCGAGGACTGGGGCTGGGCCTCCAGGAATTTCCTCGGTGCGCTGGCCGCCACCCTCGTCCTGCTGGTGTGGTTCGTGGCGCGCTCCGCCAGGCACCGGTCGCCGGTGCTGCCTCTCCCGCTGCTGAAGATCCCGGCGTTCAGTCCGGCCTCGCTGGCCAACGTCCTCTTTGCGGTGGCATTCGCGGCCATGTTGCTGTCCACCGTGCTGTGGTGCCAGGACGTCTGGAACTGGTCGCCACTCAGGACGGGTCTGGCGATCTTCCCGGGCACCCTGCTGCCGCCCGTGCTGGCCATCAGTATCGGCCCGCTCGCCCGCAGGCTCGGCGCCGGCCCGATCGCGGTGGTTGGTTGCGCGGTGTTCGCCGCAGGAATCGCCTGGTGGTACGTGCACTTGGAGCCCGCCGCCGACTACTTGACGGGGATGCTGCCCGGCATGCTGCTCACCGGCGTGGGCGTCGGTCTGACCCTGCCGACCCTGATCACCGCAGCTGTCACGGCGTTGCCGCCGCAGAGCTTCTCCACCGGCTCCGGCGTTGTCACCATGGCCCGCCAGGTCGGCACCGTGCTCGGTATCGCGCTGTTGGTCGCGGTCATGGGCGTGCCGAGCGGGACCACCGAGATGCTGGGCGCCTTCGACGACGGCTGGCTGATGACGCTGGTGGCCACCGGTGCCGCCGCGGTGGCGAGCCTCTTCCTCGGCCGGGCCGGGCGGGCGTCGCAGGCCGCCGCAGAAAAGTCATGACACGGGGCGAGCACGGCTGTCGGCCGTGCTTGCCATCTTTCGTCAGTACCGGGCCGCCGACCGAGGCCCCCGGTTTCGCTACAGGAGGTATTCATGCGGGATGCAGTGATCGTCGAGGCGGTTCGCACACCGACCGGTAAGGGCAAGCCAGGTGGCGTGTTGCACGGCGAGCACCCCGTCGACCTGCTCGCAAGGACGCTCGGCGCCTTGGTGGAGCGCACCAAAGTGGACCCCGCGCTGATCGACGACGTCGTCGGCGGCTGTGTCAGCCAGGTGGGGGACCAGTCCTTGAACACCATCCGCAACGCGGTGCTGGCCGCGGGTTTCCCCGAGAGCGTGCCGGCCATGACGGTGGACCGGCAGTGCGGATCGTCCCAGCAGGCCGTGCACATCGCGGCCCAGGGGGTGATGAGCGGCGCCTACGACGTGGTGGTGGCCTGCGGGGTCGAGTCGATGTCCCGGGTACCGATGGGGTCCAGCGTGCTTCCCGGCAGCGATCCGTTCGGCCCGAAGCTGGGGAAGCGTTATCCGGACGGGCTGGTCGGGCAGGGCATCAGCGCCGAACTGATCGCGGCCCGCTGGAAGATCAGCCGCACGGAGCAGGACGCCTTCGCCCTGCTCTCCCACCAGCGCGCCGCGTCGGCCTGGGAGCGGGGCGAGTTCGACCGGGAGGTCGCCTGGAGCGGCATGCCGGACGAAACCGTGCGGCCCGCGACCACCGCCGAGGCGCTGGCGGGGCTCAAGCCCGCCTACTACGACCCGCGGATGGAGGAGCGGTTCCCGGAGATCAGCTGGACCGTCTCGGCGGGCAACACCTCGCCCCTCAGTGACGGCGCGGCGGCCCTGCTGATCATGGGTGCGGACGTGGCCGAGCGGCTCGGTCTGCGGCCCCGCGCCCGCTTCCGGGCGTTCGCCGTGGCCGGGGACGACCCCCTGTTCATGCTCACAGCCATCATGCCCGCCACCGAGAAGGTGCTGAGCAAGGCCGGCCTCGGTGTGGACGACATCGACCTGTTCGAGGTCAACGAAGCCTTCGCCTCCGTGGTCCTGGCCTGGCAGTCGGAGACCGGTGTCGACATCGACAAGCTCAACGTGCGCGGCGGAGCCATCGCGATCGGCCACCCGCTCGGGGGCAGCGGGGCCCGGATCATGACCACGCTGCTCCACAATCTGGAGGACCGGGGGGCACGGTACGGACTGCAGACCATGTGTGAGGCCGGTGGCATGGCGAACGCGACCGTCATTGAGCGACTCTGAGACCCCCTGGACGGGCGCCGGAGGCGGCGGTCGACGCACCGCATGGCGTTCCGGAAGAGAGTGGACCTAAGGTGGGGCCCATGGCGAAGTCAACAGCTCCTCGAGCGTGTTCCATCGCGGACGCGCTCGAGTTGGTGGGTGAACGCTGGTCCTTGCTCGCCGTGCGGGAAATCCTGCACGGTGTGCGCCGATTCGACGAGATCGTCCGCAATACCGGGGCGTCGCGCGACATCCTGACCACACGGCTGCGCAAGCTGGAGTCCGGCGGCGTCGTCCGGCGCGAGCAGTACAGCGAGCGTCCACCCAGATTCGAGTACCACCTCACCACGGCCGGCAAGGAGGTGGGGGACGTCCTGCTGACCCTCATGCGGTGGGGCGACCGCCATCTGAACCCCGATGACCCGCCGGTCCGTTGGCTCCACTCCTGCGGCGAGGTGCTCGATCCCGTGGTGGTCTGCAACCACTGCGGCGAGCCCGCCCGCAACAACGTCCACACCGCCACCGGCCGTGGCGTGCTGGTTGTCCACGAGACGGGGTCCGGCTCGTAGCAGCCCTGCCGGCGCGGTCGCGTTCCCGGAGCGCGGCCGCGCCTGGGGCTGCCGTCAAGGACCGTGCCCCACGACGTGTTTCCTGAGATCGAGTGAACGCGGAATCGGTGGTCGATCTGGCATGCGGCACACGAGGCGTAGTGCCGGGCGTGGACCGGCGGTTCCACGCTCTCGTCGGTGCGTGCACGGTCTCCCGCGATGCCGCCGCCCCCTTCCCGACCCGCAGGACAGCGGGCCGGGAAGTGAAGTACTGCGGCGAGGAGTACCTCGTCCTCTCGGCTCGCGACGTGCTCGCGATCGTCGAGAAGTAAGACCTGCTTTACCTGTTTTGCCTTGAGCTGCGCCCC
>NZ_JBEXRZ010000146.1:0-17287 GCF_040613325.1 Streptomyces sp. NPDC006283
GCCGCAGCTCGCCCGACGTGATCTGGTCGAGGTACTCGCCGACGCCGGAGACGCCGAAGGCGACCTTGTTGCCCAGGATGGAGGCGAGCAGTTCGCCGCCGCCGTCGAAGGGGACGTAGTTGACGGACTTGGGGGCGATCCCTGCGGCCTGTGCCATCAGCATGGGCGCCAGGTGGTCGGGCCCACCGGGCGAGGACCCGCCGCCGACCGGCAGCTTGCCGGGGTCCTTCTTCCAGGCGGCGATCAGCTGGTCGATGGACTTGTACGGGGAGTCCTTGGCGACCACCACGATGTCCTGCTCCTCGGTGAGCCGGGCGATCGGGGTGGCGTCGGCGAGGGTCTTGGGCGACTTGTTGGTGTGCACGGCCCCGACGACGCCGAGGCCCATGGACATGGCGAGCTTGCCGTTCCCGTGCTCGCCGACGAGCCGGGTGAGGCCGACGGTGCCGCCGGCGCCGGGCAGGTTGAAGACCTCGATGTTGTGGGTGAGTCCGGCGTCCTCGGCGTTCTTGGCTGCCGTGCGGGCGGTGATGTCGTAGCCGCCGCCGGGGGTGTTGGGAACCATGAACCGCAGACCGGGAATCTGCGTACCGGTGTCGGCGCCGCTGCCGGTGGTGAGCAGCGGCGGCCCCACGAGCACCAGCAGTGCCGCCCCGAGCAGGGCAATGGGGGTGCGCAATCGCACGGCAACGCCTCTCGTCGTAGGAGTGTGAAGTGGCCCACATGTTGCCTGCGCGTTAAGAAGCTGTCTCTCTTCCGGAATCAACGGACGTTGTGGTCCTTGTGGTCGCGGCTTAGCGTGTCGGCGTGACAAAGGTGCTGGTGGTGGACGACGACTTCATGGTCGCCAAGCTGCACAGCCGCTATGTGTCCCAGGCGGAGGGCTTCACGGTCGTCGGGGTGGCCCACAGCGGTGCGGAGGCGCTGCGCGCCGCCGAGCGGCTGCGGCCCGATCTTGTGCTGCTCGACGTCTATCTGCCCGACATGGACGGGATCACCGTGCTGCGCGAACTGCGTGCGGCGGAGGAGCGTGACGCGGACCGGGTGAGCGCGGACGCCCTGTTCATCACGGCCGCACGGGACGCGGCGATCGTCCGGTCCGCCCTGCGGGCGGGCGCCCTGCACTATCTGATCAAGCCCTTCAACCAGGCGGCGCTGCATGAGCAGTTGCGGCACGTGGCCTCGCTGCGCTCGCGCCTCGACCGGCTGGACGAGGCGCGCCAGGAGGACGTCGACCAGATCTTCGGCACCCGGCCGCCCGGCTCCCGTGAGCTGCCCAAGGGCCTGGCGCCCCACACGGCGGAGCTGGTGGAGCGCATCCTGCGCGAGCACCCGGGCGACATGTCGGCCTCCGAGTGCGCGGAGGCGGGTTCGCTGTCGCGGGTGAGCGCTCGGCGGTATCTGGAGTACTTCGCGGAGACGGGCCGGGCCCAGGTCACGCTGCGTTACGGCGGTACGGGCAGGCCGGAACGCCGCTACCGCCGGATCGGCTGAAGTCCGGTCAGGCGGGCGGCTGGTGAAGCCCGAACGGGGAGCCCTGGTCGTCGTGGCAGAGCTGGAAGCGGCCGAAGCGGGCGACCGACTCCTCGTCGCCGCCGACGTCGAGGTCGTCGACGGTGCCGCCGAGCTCACGCACCCGTGCGACGGCCAGCTGCATGTCGTCGACCTTGATGAACAGGTACGGGCTCGCTCCCGCGTCCCCTCCGTGCACTCCCCCAGGGACGCCCGGGGTGCGGATCGCGTATCCGCCGCCCTCGGTCGTACCGGCTTCGAACGTCCAGCCGAACAGCCCGGTGTAGAAGGTCCGGGCCTGTTCGGAGTCACCCACGCCCAGCTCGAAGAACGAGATCTCCCCGGCCATGTCTTCTCCCGACGTCCTCGGAACCCGGTGCGGTCCCACGCTACGGCGGGCGGGGGGCGGCCGCATCCGGCCGCTCAGGCCGGCCTGTGGGCGTGGACGTACAGGTGCTCCTCGGGCTGCGCGCCCGGCCCGTGCGGACGGTAGAGGGCGCTGTGGTGGTGCACCACCTCCAGGCCGGCCTCCTCCAGCACCCGCAGCTGATCGTCGGTGGCCAGACTGCTGACGGTGACCTGGTGTCCCATCCACACGATGTCCAGGCCCCTGATGTCGCCGGGCACGGTGGCCATGGCGAACGACCCGCCGGGCGCCACCCAGGACGCCACCCTGGCCAGCGACTCCGCCACTTCCGGCTGGTCCATCACCAGCAGCGGGAAGAAGGCGCACACCGCGTCGAACCCGCCGTCCGGTGCCCGGTAGGTGCGGACATCGGCCTGTTCGAAGCGGGCGGCGGGCACCTGCTCCCGAGCGAGCCGGACCATCTCGGCCGACACGTCGATGCCGGTGACTGCGAAGCCCGCGCGGGCCAGGGTCTCGGCGGCGGGGCGGCCGGTACCGCTGCCCACGTCCAGCACCCGGGCAGCGGGCGCGAGGCGGCCGGTGAGCCAGTCCAGGGCGGCGAGTTGGCCGGGGACGTCGGCGAAGACCTCCTCGTAGCGCGCGCCCACCTCGTCGAAGACCTCCGCGGCGGACGCGCCCCGGGGCTGCGGCGTATCGCTCACCTGACCACCTCCGTGTCGTAGAAGCAGTAGTGATCGGCGATGGCGGCCACACCGGGTTTCGGATCGGGGTAGGCCCAGACCATATCGTCCGCGCCGGGCACCGACCAGTAGGAGGCGTCGCCCTTGAACGGGCAGTGGGTGCGCGTGGCGGAGGGGGTCAGAAGATCCGTCCGTACGTGGGCGGCCGGGAGGTAGTAGCGGACCGGGCAGCCGGTCTCGCGCAGGACCAGGGGCCGACGGCTCTCGGCGAGCACCCGCCCGTCCCGTACGACGCGTACATGTTCGGTGCCGGGCTCGACCGTGATCCGGTGAGCCCCCCCGAGGCTCTGTGCCACCTTCCGTGGCGGGTGTGAGGTCATACCCGGGTCAGCGTCCGGGCGGAGCTCGGTGTTCCCGGCCGCCATCGCGAGCTGCGTCCACAGGCCGGCCCGGGGGTGTGGGGCGATCGGGGGATTGTCCGCCGCCGGCGGTACGGACGGCGGCGGAGCAGGGAACCGCTCCACCCGGGGCGGAGGCTGAGCACGCCCTGGAACCCGTCATGGCGGTCCAGGCCGACGCGGGCCGCCGGGATCGCCGGTCCGCGTGGACAAGACCACATAAGCCACATCCGGCCCTCCGGGGCCGCCCGACAGCTTACGGAGACCAGATGACCAGACCACGCCCGGGGACGAGTCCGTGGGCGCGGGCCGTGGCGGGCGCCCTGGCCGGTTCGGCCGGCCTGCTCGGTGTCGCGGCGCCCCCCGCGGCCGCCGCGGTCGTGACGGTGAACTGCACGGCCGACCCCGCGGCCCTGGGCCAGGCGATTGCCGATGCCGACCCGGGAGACACCCTCGGAGTCCGCGGGACCTGCGACGGCCCTTTCACCATCGGCAAGAACCTGAACCTCACCGGCATCGGGAACGCCGTCCTCGACGGCAACGGCGCCGGCTCCACCGTCACGGTCAACTCGGGCGTCATTGCCCGGATCAGCCGCCTCCGCGTCACCGGAGGGGCCAGCCCCCTCGCATTCGGCGGCGGAATCGACAACAGCGGCTCGCTGACCGTCAGCCGCTCCACCGTGAGCGGCAACTCCGCCATCGGCGGCGGCGGCATCTACAACGCCGGCACGGTGACCGTCACCCGCTCCACCGTGAGCGGGAACACCGCCGGACTGGGCGGCGGCATCTTCAGCAACGGCACGCTGACCGTCACCCGTTCCACGGTGAGCGGGAATACCAACGGCGGCATTTACAGCCTGGTTTCGGGGGGTACACCGATCACGGTCACCCGTTCCACCGTGAGCGACAACACCGGACTGGGCGGCATCATCAACAGCGGGGGCACACTGACGGTCACCCGCTCCACCCTGAGCGGCAACACCTCCGACACCGGCGGCGGCGGCCTCTTCACGGACAGCCGGACGACGCTGGAACGCTCCACCGTGCGCGGCAACACCGCCAGTGGTGGCAGCAACGGCGGAGGGATTTTCCATCAGGAAGGCACGCTCAGGCTGGTGCGGTCCGAAGTGACGCGCAACACCGCCACCGGCGGCTTTGGCGGCGGCATCTTCAGCGACGCCCCGTCGGATGTGACGCTCGAAAGGTCCGAGGTGCGCAGGAACGCCCCGGACAACTGCGCCCCGCTCAGCGCCATCGCAGGCTGCCAGGGCTGACCGGCACTCCCCTGAGACGGGTCCGGGGCAGGCCGACCGCAGTGCCGCCGTCAGACGTCGGCGGCCGGCCCGGCCCGCCCGTGGGCCGTGTCGAGGGACCGCGCGCCGCCGGGGAGCCGGGTGGGGGCCACCCCGAGGACACCAGGTAGCTCCCGGCGGACGACCACGGACGCGACGCACCCGGCCTCGGTGCTCGGACGAGCGTGAACATCTCGCTTCCTGAGCCCCCTCTTAGTGCCGCCTTAAAGGGGCCATAAGGATCGCCATCACCCTCCTCCAGCAGCCGATTTAGCCGTCGCGAGCGGCTAACTTGCTGATCGCCGGGGCCGGTTCGCGCAGTCGGCGCCGTGGGTCGAGAGGCCCGTAGTCCGCGGGGGGCTGTACCGCCTGTTCGAGCCGCGTCCCGTGTCCCCCCATAGCCGTTTGAAGGAGAACGTCCCCATGACCGCTCGCCGCAAGGTCACCTCGGTCGCCGTACTCGGCCTCACGCCGCTCGCGCTCGCCGGCCTCGCCAGTGCTCCGGCGTCCGCGCACGGTTCGATGACCGACCCGGTCAGCCGGATATCCGCCTGCTTCGCGGAGGGCCCGGAGAGCCCCGACTCGGCGGCGTGCAAGGCGCTGGTCGCGGCGGGCGGGACGCAGCCGCTGTACGACTGGAACGAGGTCAACATCGCCAACGCGGCAGGGAACCACCGGCAGTTGATCCCGGACGGCAAGCTGTGCAGCGCGGGCCGTGACAAGTACAAGGGCCTCGACCTGCCGCGTGCGGACTGGCCGTCGTCCCCGCTCGCGTCCGGGAACCGCACCTTCCACTACAAGGCGACCGCGCCCCACAAGGGCTCCTTCGAGCTGTACCTCACGAAGGACGGGTACGACCCCACCAAGCCCCTGAAGTGGTCGGACCTGGAGGAGAAGCCGTTCGCCAAGGTCACCGACCCGAAGCTGGAGAACGGGTCGTACGTCTTCGACGGCATCGTGCCGAACAAGTCCGGCCGGCACCTGATCTACTCGATCTGGCAGCGGTCCGACTCCCCCGAGGCGTTCTACACCTGCTCCGACGTGGTGTTCGGCAAGGACAACGGCGGCGGGGCACCGGCGCCGGAGGCGAGCGCCCCCTCCGAGCAGGACATCGAAGCCGGATCGGACAAGTCCACGGTGGACCACGGCGGTCACGGCGGCGACGACCACAGCGACCAGACGGGCGCCGCTCCTGCCGAGCAGCCGGCACAGAAGCCGGACACGGCGCCGGCCGAGCAGCCGGCCGACGGGTCCGCGGACAACGCTCCCGAGGCGAAGAGCGCCGCGGAGCCCGCCGCCGCCCCGAAGGCCTCGGGGGAGAACCTCGCGGAGACCGGCGGCGACAGCAGCACCACGTACATGGCGGTCGGCGGTGCGGCCGCGCTCGCGGTCGGTGCCGCCGCGTTGTTCGGCGCCGGCCGGCGCAGGACCGCGACGGCGGGCGGCCGGCACAGCCGCTGACCGGACAGCAACAAGGCTGCCCTCCGCTCGCTGCGAGCGGAGGGCAGCCTCACTCGTGACCGGTGCGGGTCAGCCGAAGACCGACGCGCAGGTCGTGGGTTTCGCATGCGCCGGGTCGAGCGCGTTGGCCACCTCGTGGTAGGCGATCAGGTCGAACACACCGATCGCCACATGTTCCGAGAGGTCGAGGGGGCACAGGTCCTGGAGCAGTACGTTGCGGACGTTCGGCCCGCTCAGGTACTGCGAACGCCAGGGGGTGACCACCTCGTCGTAGCGGGTCGCGATGACGGTGTAGCGCACGCCGGGCACGGTGTCGCCGCCCGCGTTGAGTTCGGTGAGGAAGGCCGATCCGGCGACCTGGTCGGCGAGGGCGGGGGTGTGGGTGCCGAGCAGGTCGGCCGCTCCGGGGAAGTACGGCAGCAGCTTGGTGAACCCGTTCAGGGTGGTGCCGTGGTTGCTCGGCGCTATGCCGATCAGGGCGTTGACCTTGTCCGCCCCGCCCAGGAACTTCAGGTAGTGGCGCGGCATCATGCCGCCCTGGGAGTGGCCGACGATGTCGGCCTCGGCGGCGCCGGTGGAGGCAAGCACCTTGTCGACATAGGCGTCGAGTTGCTGCGCCGATTTGTCGATGGGGCCGAGACCGTGGAAGAAGGGCACGTCGGGGAGTTGCCCGTAGTCGAGGGAGAAGACGCAGTAGCCGCGTTTCACCAGGTACGGGGCGAGGACGAGCCAGTTGTCGACGGAGTTGCCGAGCGTTCCGTGGACGAGGACGACGGGGCGGGGGTGGGCGGTGGAGGGCTTGCAGCTGTAGTCGTTCCAGCCACGGCTGGGCGCGGCGGCGGTGGATTCCGCGGTGGCGGTGGCGGCGGGGGTGAGGGCGACTGCCACTGCGAGCATGAGGGCCGACAGTGGTCTGAGCGCACGTTTCCAAGGCAGCATCGGTCGGTCTCCTTGCGGCTCAAGGGAGTTCGATGGCTGGATTTGCTGTGCTCACGACAACTTACGGGCGAGTAACCACGGCTGGGAAGTTACGCGTCGGTAAAGAACTGACTTTTCTTCAAGACATACGAAACGACCTGTAGCGCAGGTCAGACCGCCTCAGGCCGCCAGCGACCCCGGCACGATCGCCCGCGGACCGAACTTCGCACGGGCCCGGTCCGCCACCTCCTCGAGGCGCCGCGCCCGCTCGTCGGCGGGGTCGAACATCAGCTGACGCGCCGCCCGTTCGGCCTCCGTCAGACCCTCGGCCCGCAACGACAGACCCCGCACCCTGGCCCGCTGCAGACCGAGCCCCTCATGGAGCGCGTACGCGGCACCGGCGAGCGCCGCCGAGTGGGCGGTGGGCTCGCGCAGGGTGCGGGTGCGGGTGGTCGTGGACCGGTCGGCGTAACGGACGGTGAGCGTCAGCGACGTGCACACCTGACGCTCACCGCGCATCCGCGCACCCAGCTCCTCCGCGAGCGAGAGCAGCGCCCGACGGTGCTCGCTCTGGTCCAACTCGTCGAAACCGAAGGCCCGTTCGGCGCCCATCGACCGGGAGAGGGCGTTCGGGACGACCGCCGTGCGGTCGATGCCGCGTGCCCGTTCCCACACCTCGCGTCCGGCCCGCGCGCCCAGGATCCGCTGGATCACGGCGAGCGGCGCGGCGGCGAGGCGACCGACGGAGTCGAGACCGTATGCGCACAGCGTGCGGGCGGTCGCCCGGCCCACCCCGTCGAGCGCGGTGACCGGCTTGCCGGCCAGGTAGGCGGCGGACTCCTCCTCCGTCACCACCAGGGTCGTACCGGGCGAGGCATCGCGCGCGGCCATCCTGGCGAGCATGGGCGTCGGGCCGACGCCGATCACGCAGTCGACGCCGCGGTGCGCGAGCGCCCGGACCCGCAGCAGCGAGGCGAGCTGGGCCGCGTCCCGCCCGAAGTACCGCTCCGCTCCTCGGACGTCGACGAGTGCCGCGTCGGGTGGCAGCGCCTGGACGACGGGGCTGATGTCCTCGGCTAGGGCGAGCAGCGCGGGCAGCGCGGCTTCGACGCCCACCACCTCGAGCGCCGGCTCCGGAAGGAAGCGCACAAAGAGGATCATCCGGCACTCCCAGGGCTCTGGTGCCACAACTTCCTTCCGCCCGGAGCCGGTTCACCGGCGGGCCTGAGGTCCGCCCACGGGTTCATCTCGTATCCCGTCGGCATCTTGATACGGCGGCCGTTGTCGCTCCCGTCGTCCTGCCGCGGCGCCGGCTCCGCCAGGCGTGCCGCGACCGCCTCGAGGCCGCCGGTGCGCCGCAGCTCCACCAGCTCCGCCAGGTTCCAGGCGGCCGCGCCGACCACGCTGAGGCTGCGCGGTCCACGCCGCTGCACCACTCCGCGCACCAGCAGCAGCCAGGAGTGGAAGACGGTGTGGGCGCAGGCGGCGTGGCTGTCGTCGAAGAAGGCGAGGTCGACCAGGCCGGTGCCGTCGTCGAGCGTGGTGAAGATGACCCGCCTGCCGGAGCGGATCGGCGGCGTCTGGGTGGCCGCCTTCGCGCCGGCGACCAGGACCGTGCGTCCGTGCGCCGCACCGCGCAGCCGCTGGGCGGAGAGCACGCCCAGCTCGGCCAGGAAAGCCTGGTGATCCGCCATCAGATGACGGGAGGCATCCATGCCGAGCACCCCGAGCTCGGCGCTGAGGCGTTCGGCGTCCCCCAGGTCGGGCAGCCCGACGGGCGCGGTCTTCCGGCCCTGGGCCAGCGGCAGCTGGCTGCCGTAGGACACCGTTCCCCGCTGGGTGCGGTGGAGTTCGGCGAGGTGCAGCAGCAGGTCGCGCCGGTTGGCGCCGAAGGCGTCGAGCGCGCCGACCTGGGCGAGCCGCTCGGCGACCGGCCGACCGGGCCGGGCCCGCTGCCAGAAGTCCAGCAGAGAGGAGTACGGCTGCCCGGCCTCGATGCGGGCCGTCTCGGCCGCGCTGATGCCATGGACGTCCGCGAGGGCGAGCCGCAGCCCCCATCGCGCCGGCTCTCCGGCCCCCAGGACCTCTGGATCAGACACCAGTTCGATTCGATGAGCGGCGCCGGACCGGTTCACATCCAGCGGCAGCACCGGCACCCCGCGTCGTCGCGCGTCCGCCAGCAGCAGCCGCTTGGGATACATCCCGGGGTCATGGGTGAGAAGCCCCGCGTAGAAGGCCGCCGGGTGATGCGCCTTGAGCCACGCGGACTGGTACGTCGGCACGGCGAACGCGACCGCGTGCGCCTTGCAGAAACCGTACGACCCGAAGGCCTCGACGATCTCCCAGGTCCGGCCGATCACCTCGGGCGCGTACCCCTTCGCCCCGGCGTTCTGCGCGAACCAGGCCTTGATCTTCCCCTGCGACTCCGGGTCGGAGAGCCCGCGCCGCACGCGGTCGGCCTCGTCCCGCCCGCAGCCGGTCATGATGTTCAGGATCTCGATGACCTGCTCATGGAAGACCACGACTCCGTACGTCTCCCTCAGCGGTCCCTCCAGATCCGGGTGCGGATAGCGGGCGGGCGCGCGACCGTGCCTGGCCTCGATGAACGGCCGCACCATGTCGGCCGCGACCGGGCCCGGCCGGAACAGCGAGATGTCGACGACCAGGTCGCCGAACGTCTCCGGCTGCAGCCGCCCCACCAGGTCGCGCTGGCCGGGCGACTCGATCTGAAAACAGCCCAGCGTCTCGGTGGACTTGATCAGCCGGTACGTCTCCGGGTCGCCGGGCGGTACGGCGTCGACATCCACCTCTTCGCCGGTGGCCCGCCGCACCTCGGCGACCGCATGTGCGATCGCCGACTGCATCCGCACCCCGAGGACGTCGAGCTTGAGCAGCCCGAGCTCCTCCACGTCGTCCTTGTCGAACTGCGACATGGGGAAGCCCTCACCGCTGGTGGGCATCACCGGTGTACGGGTGAGCAGCGAGGCGTCGGAGAGCAGCACGCCGCACGGATGCATGGCGATCCCGCGGGGCAGCGCGTCCAGCGCCTCGACCAGCTCCCACAGCCGCTTCCTGCCCTTCAACTCCTCCGCGACGGAACGCAGTTCCGGAAGCTCGTCCAGGGCGGCGCGGGCGTCACGGGCCCGGATGTGCGGGAAGGACTTGGCGATCCTGTCGATCTCGGCCGGATCCATGGACAGGGCCGCGCCCACGTCCCGTACGGCGTGGCGAACCCGGTAGGTTTCCGGCATGGCGACGGTCGCGACCCGCTCCTGCCCGAAGCGGTCGATGATCGCACGGTAGACCTCGAGCCTGCGTGCGGACTCCACGTCCATGTCGATGTCGGGCAGGACGCGGCGCCGCTTGGACAGGAAGCGCTCCATCAGCAGCCCGTGCTCGACCGGGTCGGCATGCGCGATGCCGAGGAGGTGGTTGACCAGGGAACCGGCCCCGGAACCGCGTGCCGCGACCCGGATGCCCATACCCCTGACATCGTCCACGACTTGAGCGACCGTCAGGAAATAGGAGGCGAAGCCGTGGTGGGCGATGATGTCCAGCTCATGGTGCATCCGCTCCCAGTACTCGCGCCGGCCGTCGTAACCGCGCAGCACCATCCCGGCGGCGGCCCGGGAGGCCAGCACCCGCTGTGCCGTGCGGTGCTCGGCGCCGACGAGGCCCGGCTCCGGGAAGTGGACGCTGCCGATCCCGAGATCGTCCTCGGGGTCGACCAGGCATTCGGCGGCCGTCTCCTCGGTCATGGCGAGCAGCCGGTGCGCGGTGTCGCGCCGGAAGCCGGCGGCCTGCGCGACCCGGTCGGCGAGGCCCGCCATCGCGGCCGGGTCCTTGAGCCAGCGCTCACCGCTGTCGAGGCCCTTGCGCGGGTCGATCGGCACCAGGCGGCGGGCCGCGTCGAGGACGTCGGCGACCGGGCCCCGGCCGGGGTCGGCGTACCGGACGGCGTTGGTCAGCACGGCCCGTACACCCTGCTCCGCGGCGAGGCCGAGCGTACGGGCGGCGTGACGCAGCGAACCGGCGCCGGTGCCGTCCCGGCCGTGGTGCACGACCTCCAGGCACAGCCGGTCCCCGTACCTCTCCCGCCAGGGGACGAGCAGCCTGGCCGCCCGGTCGGGGCGGCCGGCGGCCAGCGCCCTGCCCACCTCGGAGTCCGGTCCGAGCAGTACGGTCAGCCCGTCGCCGTGGTTGTCGCCCCAGGGCAGCAGCGGGCTGCGGGGATCGTCCGCGTGGGCGGCGGTGATCATCCTGCACAGTTCGGTCCAGCCGCGCCGGTCACGTGCGAGGTAGAGGGTGCGGGGCGCGGACTCGTCGACGAACGCGCCGCCGCGCACCGGGGTACGGCGCCGCTCCGCGAGCCCCTCCTGCCGTTCGCGCTCCCCCACCGCGAGGTCCACCCCGAACAGCGGCCGGACGCCCTCGTCGGCGCAGGCCTTGGCGAAGCGGACCGTGCCCGCGAGGGTGTCGCGGTCGGTCAGCGCGAGGGCGTCCATGCCGCGCTCGGCGGCACGCCCGGCCAGCCGCTCCGGGTGGGACGCTCCGTACCGCAGGGAGAACCCGGAAACGGTGTGCAGATGCGTGAAGCCTGACACCTGCACCTCCTGGATCAGTCGTTCTCACCTCCCCCACCTCCACCATAGACCAGTTTCGAACATGCGTACGACACATTGTTCGATGCCCGTTCGAGCGACGATCGAGGCTCCTCCCCCGGCCCCTACGCGGCGGCCCCCGGCTGTCTGGAAACGGCGCCCGTACGGCCGGGCAGTGTGCCCGCAAGCCGCATGCCGACCACCGCCACGCTTGGCCCATTCGGCCCGCCCCGCCTGCGCGGGCAGCGGACGCCGTCGAGCGTGGGGCCATGACACAGACGGCGCAGACGGCGCAGACGGACGACCACCGATCACGCAAGGGCCTCCGCCAAGAGATCAAGGACGCGGTGAGCGTGCGGGCGGCGGTCCTTGTCATCGGGGTGCTGGCGCTCCAGCTCGCATTCATCACGTCGTACATCGGCGCCTTTCACCAGCCGAAGCCGCACCGGATCGCGGTCGCGGTCACTTCGCCCGACACCCAGATCGCCGACGAGGCCCTGTACCGCCTCGACCGGCTGCCGGGCCAACCGCTCGCCCCGCGCACCGTCGGCGACGAGGCGAGCGCCCGCCGGCAGATCACGGAACGGAAGATCGTCGGCGCGCTCGTCATCGACCCCCGAAGCACCACCGACCGGCTGTTGGTCGCCGGCGGCGCGGGCGGGGCACTCGTGCAGGCACTCACCGAGATCGTGGCCACGGTGCAGAAGTCGCAGGGCCGCACCGCGCGGGTCGTGGACGTGGTACCCGGCGCGGCGGGCGACGCGCGCGGGCTCTCCGCGTTCTATCTGGTGGTCGGCTGGTGCGTGGGCGGCTATCTGTGCGCGGCGATCCTGGCGATCAGCGCCGGCGCCCGGCCCGCCAACGCGCACCGCGCCGTCATCCGGCTGGGCGTACTGCTGCTGTACTCGGCCGTGGCCGGGCTGCTCGGCGCGATGATCGCGAGCCCTGTCCTGGACGCCCTGCCGGGCAGCGTCTGGGCCTTCTGGGGGCTGGGCACGCTGGTGGTCTTCGCGGTCGGCGCACTCACGCTGGCGCTGCAGGGGCTGGCGGGGATCGTCGGAATCGGCCTGGCGATCCTGCTGGTGGTCGTCCTCGGCAATCCCAGCGCGGGAGGCGCCTACCCGTACCCCCTGCTGCCGCCGTTCTGGCAGGCGATCGGCCCGGCACTGCCACCGGGGGCGGGCACGTACGCGGCACGCTCGATCGCGTACTTCCGGGGGAACGGAGCGGGCGGACCGATGCTGGTGCTCGCGGCATGGGCGGTGGTGGGCGCGGCAGTGACTCTGGCGTGCGCGAAGCTTCGGAGGGGGCGGGTGACGGTGGCGTAACGGGGGCCGCGTGCCGCCTGCGGCGGGCCGTTTCCCCACCCCGCCCCTTCCCGAAACCGGGCTCCGCCCGGACCCGTACCGCGCTGCGCGCGGTGTCCTCAATCTCCCCCTACGGCCTGCGGCCGTGGGTGGGGGTACCTCCCACGCCGCCAGGCGTAGGGGGAGTGCCCCCAGACGGGCGGACTATGTCACGCCGGCGATTGAGGCGCGGGGGTCCGGGGGCAGAGCCCCCGGTTCGGGAAGGGGCGGCAGGGGAACAAGCCCGCCGCAGGCGCGCGCACCCCCGCACCCTCACGCCCGCGACGCGGAAGGGCCGGCCCGGATCGCTCCGGGCCGGCCCCTCATGGCGGACGTCAGGCGCCGCGCAGCACCGCGCCGTGCCGCTCGGCCGCGAGTGCCACCGCCGCGTCGCGCGCGGCCGTCGCCTCCTCGACCGTCAGCGTGCGGTCCGCCGCGCGGAAGCGCAGCGCGTACGCCAGGGACTTGCTGCCCCCGCCGATCTGCTCACCGGTGAAGACGTCGAACAGCCGGAGGGATTCCAGGAGTTCGCCCGCGCCCTCACGCAGGGCGGCCTCCACGTCGGAAGCGGCCACGTCGTCCGCGACGACGAGCGCGACATCCTGTGTCGCCACCGGGAACGTGGAGATCCGCGGCGCCTGCACGGCACCTTCGGCTGCCCGCTCCAGGACGTCGAGTTCGATCTCCATCGCACAGGTGCGGTCCGGCAGGTGCAGCGCCTTGACGACCCGCGGGTGCAGCTCGCCGGCGTGGCCGACGAGCGTCTCCTCGCCGCCCACCGTCGCGTAGAACGCGGCGCAGCGGCCGGGGTGCCAGGGCGCGTGCTGGTCGGCGCGGACGGTCAGTTCGACGCCGGCCTCGCGGCCGAGCAGCCGGCCGGCCTCGACCGCGTCGGCCCAGACGGCCGGGCGGCCCTTGCCCCACCAGCCGCCCTGTTCGCGGGTGCCCGCGAGGACGACGGCGGCGCGGTGCGGCTGACGCGGCAACGCGGCGTCGAGTCCGGCGATCTCCTCGTCGGTGGGACGGCGGTCGACGGGCAGGCGCACGGCGCGCCCTTCCTCGCCGGTGGGCCGGAAGACGAGACCGGTCTCGAAGAGCGCCAGGTCGTGGCTGCCGCGCCCGTCGTTGCGCCGCAGGGCGCCGAGGAGGCCGGGCAGCAGCGTGGTGCGCAGCGCGGGCTCCTCGTCGGAGAGCGGGTTGACGAGCTTGACCAGACGACGGCGGGCGTCGTCCGCCTCCAGCCCGAGCTGGTCGAGGACCTGCTCGCCGATGAAGGGGTAGTTCGGCGCCTCGACGTAGCCGGCGCCGGCCAGCGCGCGGCCGACGCGGCGGTGCAGGCGCTGGCGCGCGGTGAGGCCACGGCCGGACGGCGGCGTGGGGAGCGTCGAGGGGAGGTTCTCGTAGCCCTCGAGCCGGATGACCTCTTCCGCCAGGTCGTTCGGCTCTACGAGGTCGGGCCGCCACGACGGGACGGTGACGACGAGCTCGTCCTGGCCCACGACGTCGCAGCCGACCTCCTGGAGGCGGCGCACGACCGTCTCGCGGCCGTAGGCGACACCCGCGACACGGTCGGGGTGGTCCGCCGGCATCGTGATCGTCCGCGGGGCGCGGGGCGCGACGACCTCGGTGACCCCGCCCTCCGCCGTACCGCCGGCGAGCAGCACCAGCAGGTCGACGGTGCGCTGCGCGGCGGCAGCGGCGGCCTGCGGGTCGACACCGCGCTCGAAGCGCTTGGACGCCTCGGAGGCCAGCTTGTGCCGGCGCGCGCTGCGGGCGATCGAGATCGGGTCGAAGTGCGCGGCCTCGATGACGACCTCGGTGGTGCCCACCATCCGGCCGGTCTCCGGGTCGGGCGTGGCATCGGCGATCTCGGTGTTCGCGCCGCCCATGACACCCGCGATGCCGATGGGCCCGCGGTTGTCGGTGATGACCAGGTCCTCGGCGTCGAGGACGCGCTTGGTGCCGTCGAGCGTGGTGAGCTTCTCCCCCGGCTCCGCGCGCCGCACTCCGATCGGCCCGTCGAGGCGGGAGCGGTCGTAGGCGTGCAGCGGCTGGCCGAGCTCGAGCATCACGTAGTTGGTGATGTCGACGGCGAGCGAGATCGGGCGCATCCCGGCCTTCTGCAGGCGGCGCTGCAGCCAGATCGGGGAGTGGGCCTCGGGCTCGAGACCGACGACGGTGCGCGCGGTGAAGCGGTCGCAGCCGATCGGGTCGGAGACCTGGACGGGGTAGCCGTACGAGTTGGCGCCGGGGACGTCGAGCAGGGCCGGGTCGCGCAGCGGCAGGCCGTAGGCGGTGGCGGTCTCACGGGCGACACCGCGCATCGACAGGGCGTAGCCGCGGTCGGGCGTGACGGCGATGTCGAGCACCTCGTCGACGAGCTCGAGGAGCTCGATGGCGTCGGTGCCGACCTCATGCTCGGGCGGCAGCACGATGATGCCGCCGCTGCCGTCGTCGCCCATGCCGAGCTCGTCGCCGGAGCAGATCATGCCGTGGGACGTCCTGCCGTACGTCTTGCGGGCGGCGATCGCGAAGTCGCCGGGCAGCACGGCGCCGGGGAGGACCACGACGACCTTGTCGCCGACGGAGAAGTTGCGGGCACCGCAGACGATCTCCTGCGGCTCCCCGCTGCCGTTGGCCTGACCCACGTCGACGGTGCAGAAGCGGATGGGCTTCTTGAACTCCGTCAGCTCCTCGATGGTGAGGACCTGGCCGACGACGAGGGGGCCCTTGAGCCCGGCGCCGAGCTGCTCGACGGTCTCGACCTCGAGCCCGGCGGCGATGAGCTTGGCCTGGACGTCACGGCCGGTCTCGGTCGCCGGCAGGTCGACGTACTCCCGCAGCCAAGAAAGCGGGACCCGCATCAGATCTCCATCCCGAACGGCCGGGTGAACCGGACGTCACCCTCGACCATGTCTCGCATGTCTTCGACGTTGTGGCGGAACATCAGCATCCGCTCGATGCCGAACCCGAAGGCGAATCCGCTGTACTTACTGGGGTCGACGCCGCAGGCGGTGAGCACCTTCGGGTTGACCATGCCGCAGCCGCCGAGCTCGATCCAGCCCTCGCTGGAGCAGGTGCGGCAGGGCCGGTCCGGGTTGCCCACGGACTCGCCGCGACAGACGTAGCAGAGCATGTCCATCTCGGCGGACGGCTCGGTGAACGGGAAGAAGTTCGGCCGGAGCCTGGTCTTCATGTCCGGACCGAAGAGTGCCTGGACCATGTGGTCGAGGGTGCCCTTGAGGTCGGCCATGGTCAGACCCTCGTCGACCGCGAGCAGCTCGATCTGGTGGAAGACAGGGGTGTGCGTGGCGTCCAGCTCGTCCGTGCGGAAGACCCGGCCGGGGCACACCACGTAGACGGGCGGCTCACGGCGGAGCAGGGAACGGGCCTGCACCGGGGAGGTGTGGGTCCGCAGCACGACGCCGGACTCCTCGCCGGAGCCCTCGGCCCGGGAGGCGCCGTCGGACGCGTGGACGAAGAAGGTGTCCTGCATCTGCCGGGCCGGGTGGTCGGGCGTGAAGTTGAGGGCGTCGAAGTTGAACCACTCCGCCTCGACCTCGGGGCCTTCGGCGATCTCGTACCCCATCGACACGAAGATGTCGGCGACGCGCTCCATCATCGTGGTCAGCGGGTGGCGGGCACCGGCAGGCACGCGGTCGTAGGGCAGCGTGACGTCGACCGACTCCTCCACGAGCACCCGGGCGTCGCGCTCGGCCTCGAGTTCGGCCTGGCGGGCGGCGAGCGCCTTGCCGACGGCGGCGCGGGCCTGGCCCACGCGCTTGCCGGCCTCGGCCTTGGCCTGCGGCGGCAGTGCGCCGATCTCGCGGTTGGCGAGGGAGAGCGGCGAGGTGCCGGAGGTGTGCGCGGACTTCGCGTGGGCGAGCGCTTCGAGGGAGTCTGCGGCGGCGAAGGCGGCGAGCGCCTCGTCCCGCATGCGCTCGATCTCATCCGGTTTCAGTGCCTCGACCTCAACAGGGTCGTAGGACTTATTGGGTGCGGACATCTCTTCCCGTACTTCCGATGGGCTGGCTGGGGACCCCGCACGTCGACCAAGGACGACCGAGGACGCAAAGGTGCCAAAGGTCGAGTCTAACGGGGTGTGGAGCGGCGAATGAGCCCGCGGGCTGCCCGGGCGGTCCCTGTGCGATCCGGGACGGACCGCTACTGGAGATACGCCGGGGCGCCGACGGGCAGGATAAATCGGAACTCGGCACCGCCGCCGGGTCCCCGGCCGACGGTGATCGTCCCGCCGTGCGCCTCGACGATGCCCTTGACGATGTAGAGGCCGAGGCCGGTGCCGCCCCGCTTGCTCCCCCGCCAGAAGCGGGTGAAGACCCGTCCCATCGACTCCTCCGGAATGCCGGGGCCCTCGTCGCTGACGGTGACGGCGGTGCCGGCACCGCTCCGCTCACGGGGCGGGGACCAGGGCGCTATGTCGATGGTGACAGTTCCCTCTCCGTGCCGCACCGCGTTTTCCAGCAGGTTGCCCAGCACCTGGTCGACCTTGTCCGGGTCGGCCCACAGGTCGGGCAGCGGCCCGCTGACGTGGACCCGGAAGCGATCCGGGGCCTGCCCCGCCGCCACATGGGCCTCGACGTGGCGGCGCACGGCGGCCCCGAGGTCGACGGGCTGGCGTCGCACCTCGAGCCGTCCCGAGTCGATGCGGGAGATGAACCGCGAGTCCCCTTCCTTCTTTTACGTCCCCTCAC
>NZ_JBEXRZ010000147.1:0-17238 GCF_040613325.1 Streptomyces sp. NPDC006283
CGCCTCACCCGGCACGGCCTGAATTCCCTCTCGGCGCACATCGGAACCCCGCGGGTGCCCCTCGGCCCACGGGGTCCTGCGCTGCCCGCCTTCCCAGTACGGCCGCGGCGGCACACCGCTCGCGCCGTACCGCACGGACCGTCCGGTCGACCGGCCCCGGCATCCTCTGCTGGGCGGCGATTGCTGGGCGGCGATTGCTAGGCGGCGATGAAGCGCTCCAGCGCCTCGACCACCATCGCGTGGTCGTCCGCCTGCGGCAGGCCGGAGACCGTGACCGAACCGACGACGCCCACACCGGCGATCGTGATCGGGAACGACCCGCCGTGCGCCGCGTACAGATCCGGGTCCAGGCGCGAGGACTCTTCGAACGTCGTGCCCTTGGCGCGGTGCCGCGCCCCCACGAGATACGAACTCTCGCCGTACCGCTCGACGACCCGCCGCTTGCGGTCGATCCACGCGTCGTTGTCGGCGCTCGAACCCGGAAGGGCGCAGTGGAACAACTGCTGAGCGCCGCGCCGGATGTCGATCGCCACCGGCGCCTCGCGCAGGTGCGCCATCTCGACCAGCATGCTGCCCAGCGCCCACGCGTCGGAGTGCGTGAACCGGCGCAGCGTCAGCCGCCGCTCCTGCTCGACGATCTCCTCGACGGTGAGATGCGGGATCGAGTTCATCGTGCTCATGCGGTGACCTCCACGGTGACGGTGATCCCTTCACGGGCGGAACGGCGGGCCGCCTCCAGCACGTCCAGGGCGGCGGCGGCCTCCTCCGCGGTGACCGGGGGAGCGGTCTTGTCGCGCACGGCGGCGGCGACCGCCGCGTAGTACGCGGGGTAGTCGCCCGGCACGGTCTTCACGGGAACGCCCCCGCCGGTCAGCGGTGACTCTCCCGCACCGACCCGGCCCCACATCGACTCCGGCTCCACGCCCCACACCTCGCCGGGCGCCGGGCGGTGTCCGGCGCGCAGGGCGTCCTCCTGCGGGTCCAGGCCGTACTTCACGTACCCGCCCGTCGAGCCGAGAACCCGGAATCGGGGGCCGAGCTGTGCGGTCGTCGCGCTGACGTACAGATGCGAGCGCACGCCGTTCGCGTGCGTGATCGCGATGAAGGTGTCGTCGTCGGTCTGCGCGCCGGTGCGGCGCACGTCCGCCTCCGCGTACACCCGCACCGCCGGACCGAAGAGGGTCAGCGCCTGGTCGACGACATGGCTGCCGAGGTCGTACAGCAGGCCGCCGATCTCCAGCGGGTCGCCGGACTCGCGCCAGCCGCCCTTGAGCTGCGGGCGCCAGCGCTCGAAGCGGGACTCGAAGCGCTGCACGTCGCCGAGCTCGCCGTCGGCGATCAGCTTGCGCAGAGTCAGGAAGTCGTTGTCCCAGCGGCGGTTCTGGAAGACGGAGAGCACGAGGCCGCGCTCGGCGGCGAGGGCCGCCAGCTCGCGCGCCTCGGCGGCGGTGCCGGCGATCGGCTTGTCGACGACGACCGCGAGTCCGGCCTCAAGGGCGGCGCGGGCGATCGGGACGTGCGTCTTGTTCGGCGAGGCGATCACGACCAGGTCGAGCTCGTCGGCGCGGGCCCACAGATCGCCCAGGGACGTCACGAGACGGACATCGGGGAAGTCGGCGCGGGCCTGCTCCTGCCGCTCCGGGGAGGACGTGACGACCGTGTCGAGGACGAGGTCGTCGGTGGTGGCGATCAGCGGGGCGTGGAAGACGGAGCCCGCCAGGCCGTAGCCGACGAGGGCGACGCGGAGGGGAGAGCCGGTACCAGTCATGCCAACCACTTAAGCAACGGTGTTGCCAAAGTGCAAGCGGTGCGGAGAATGGCAGGGTGAACAGGACCATGGCGGGAGCCGGAGCCAATCTGCCCGCGCTGCGCAGCCACAACGCGGCGCTCGTCCTCGACCTGCTGCGCACGGCGGGTGAGGGCGGCATCAGCAGGCTCGAGCTGGCCGAGGGCACGGGCCTCACGCCGCAGGCCGTCAGCAAGATTGTCGCCCGGCTGCGCGAGGAGGGCCTGGTCACGGAAGCGGGCCGCCGGGCGTCGACGGGTGGCAAGCCCCGGACCGTGCTGCGGCTCGTGCCGTCGGCCGGCCACGCGGTCGGTCTCCATCTGGACCGCGACGAGCTGACGGTCGTCCTCCTCGACCTCGCCGGCACGCGCGTCGCCGACCGCACTGTGCCCATGGACCTGGGAGCGGGCGCGGAGGCGGTCGTCGCGATCGCGGCGGCCGAGACCGAAGCGCTGTTGGCAGACGCGCGAGCGGACGCGGCGGGAACAGGAATGGCGGCGGCGGGCTCCGGGTTGCGGGTGCTCGGGGCGGGCGTGGCCATGCCGGGGCCGTTGGATCACTTCCTCGGGGTGGCGCAGCGGGTCACCGGCTTCCCGGAGTGGGAGGGCTTTCCGGTGCGCGACGCGCTCGCCGGGCGGCTCGGGCTGCCCGTCGTCGTCGACAAGGACACCAACGCCGCCGCCCTCGGCCTTGCCCTTCGCGGCCCCGGCGGCTCCTTCGCCTACCTCCACCTCGGCACCGGCCTCGGCGCCGGCCTTGTGCTCGGCGGCGCGCTCTACCGTGGCGCCCGGACCGGGGCGGGCGAGTTCGGCCATCAGGTCATCCAGCTCGACGGGCCCCCGTGCACCTGCGGCAACCGCGGCTGTATCGAGGCGCTGTGCCTCGCAGCCGTCTCCCGCGGCGACATCGCCTCCGCCGCCCGCGTCCTCGGCACCGGCGCCACGAACCTGGTCGAACTGCTCGACATCGAGCGGGTGCTCCTCGGCGGCCGGGTCGTCGCCGCCGCCGAGGACGAGTTCGTGCGCGGAGTGGGCGCGGTGCTCGCCGCGCGCACCCGCGTCCCGGTCGCCCCCGCCGAAGGCGGCGTGCACACCGTCGCGGACGGTGCCGCGCAGCTTGTGCTCGCGCCGGTGTTCGGGCGGTCGGAGGCCGTCGCGCCGGCCGCGACGGGGGAGCAGTCCGCGCCCGCGACCGCGTTCCAGCTCCCGCCCGCGACCAATCGCAGCGGCGTGGGAAAACGCTGACACGAGGGGCGTTGCGCCGCTGATCGGCCGTACGGCACCTGCGGCGGCCGGGGCCCGGGCACAGCATGGGGATCGCCCGGGCCTCGTCCCGGGCGAGCCCGGCAGTACGCGAGCAAGCAAAGGCCCTCCTCATGCGAACGCGCAATGCCCTCGCCCTCGGAGCCGCCGCGGCGCTGGTCGCGTCCGCGGTGATCAGTGGATCGGCCGCGACGGCGGCGGCGATGACCACCCGTACCCCTCTCGCCGCGGCACCCGCCGGGCCCTCTGCCGTCTTCCGTGCGGAAGGCCGTGCGGAAGGCGGCGCGGAGGTCCGGTCGGAGATCCGTTCCGGGAGCAGCCCCGCCGACCGCGCACCCACCTGCGGCAAGGCGTCCGACCCCGACTTCCCCATCAAGACCCGCATCCACGGCGGCCCCGCCACCGTCCGGGCCGGAGCAGGCTCCCGGCCGTGGTCCGTCGACCTGACCAACACCACCCGCGAGGCCTGCCACCGGATCCACCCGGTGCTCATCCTCACCGCCCGGGACCGCGGACTGACCGCCGACCGCGTCACGCTGGAGTTCTACGACGAGACAACGGCGCGCTGGCGCCCCGTCACGCTGGAGCGGACGACGGAGGACGAGATCGTCGGCGCCTTCGACGACGGCTTCCTCGGGTTCGTCGTACCGGCCGGCGGGACCGTCACCGTCCGGACCCGGCTCTCGTTCGCCGCCGGCACCACCCCGAACACGGTCACCGTCAACGCCGCGATCGTGCAACGCCAGGGCGACGACGGCGACTGGGTCGGCGAGTCCGGCGACTACCGTTTCGCCGTCGTGGAGGGTGACGGAGGCGAGGCAGGTGACGGCGAGGAGGACAGCGAACAGTCCGCCGAGCCCACGCCCGCCCGTTCCGCCGCCGAGGCTGCGACCGGGACGGCGACCGCGGCCAAGCCCACACCCGCGCCCGCCGAGAAGTCGCCGCACAGCACATACGACCAACTCGCCACCACCGGCTCCGGTTCGCTCGCCCGTGTCGGCGTCGGTACCGCCGTAATCCTGCTGAGCGCCGGACTCCTCGTGTTCGTGGCCCGCCGCCTGCGCTCGGGGGCAGGCCGTCACTGAACGATCACCAGCGGGAAAGCCGGTTTCCCCGCGACCGGCGGAGTCGAGAGCACCGGCAACTGGCGCACCCGCCCCGCCGCCGACTTCTCCGTACGGGAGGAGAGCGGCGCCCTCGTGTACCGCTGGGTGCTGCGCCCCGGCCGCACCCCGCCGCGGGGCGCGGCATGTCTTCGTCGGTCGGTACCACCACGCCGAGGGCCCCTTACCCGAAGGCCCGGCGATCGTCACAGGCCGATCCCGCCAGCGAAAGGGCGACCCCACCACCTGTATGCGAGTGGGCCGCACCTCCGTTGACGGACGGTGCGGCCCGACTGCCCCGCGGTTCGACGGGCTTGGCGCCTCCGTTCATGGAGGCGCCTGGTGCCCGTCACGGCGGGCGCCGTCATCCGGCGCACAGAGAAGGCCCCTTGGCGCGGCAACCCCCGCAATCCGATCGTGACGGGCGTCACCCGGCCCTGCGTCGACCAGGCCCACCCTGCTTGCAGCCCCCAACTCGCCGTCACAGCCCTTGCTCTGCCGAACGGTCACTGATCAACCTGGTGCACCGCTACGACGAGGCGAGCTGACCGCCGCCGGCCGCCGCGTGGCCGACGACAGCGCCACCCGCAGCCTGCTCCGGCCCACGACGTGAACAGCCCCGCGCGTCCGGACACAGCGATGGTGGCGTTCGGTGGTCGGCGTGATCGATGCGACGCCGGGACATGGCACCGAGATGGAGGCAGGCGCGCGGCAGCGGCCACCCGCGGATCGACGGGGTCAAGATCCAGACATCCTGATTAGGCTGGGGGCGTCGCCACAGCGCAGTCGCGGCGCCCCAGCACGCACACATGCACGGCAGGAGTCCGTCTGATGGCAGAGCGCAAGCCGATCGAATCCTGGCTCACCGACATGGACGGTGTCCTCATCCACGAGGGCGTCCCGATTCCCGGCGCCGACGCGTTCATCAAGAAGCTGCGGGAGACCGGGAGGCCGTTCCTGGTGCTCACCAACAACTCCATCTACACGGCGCGCGACCTGCACGCCCGCCTGGCCCGCATGGGCCTCGACGTCCCGGTGGAGAACATCTGGACCTCGGCGCTCGCCACCGCACAGTTCCTGGACGACCAGCGGCCCGGCGGCACCGCCTACGTCATCGGCGAGGCGGGGCTGACCACGGCGCTGCACGACATCGGATACATCCTCACCGACCACGACCCCGACTACGTGGTCCTCGGGGAGACCCGTACGTACAGCTTCGAGTCGCTGACCAAGGCCATCCGGCTGATCAACGGCGGCGCCCGGTTCATCTGCACCAACCCCGACAACACCGGCCCGTCCACCGAGGGGCCGCTGCCGGCGACCGGCTCGGTGGCCGCGCTCATCACCAAGGCGACCGGCAAGGACCCGTACTTCGCGGGCAAGCCCAACCCGCTGATGATGCGGACCGGCCTGAACGCCATCGGCGCCCACTCCGAGACAAGCGCCATGATCGGTGACCGCATGGACACCGACGTGCTCGCGGGGCTCGAGGCCGGCATGGAGACGTTCCTGGTGCTCACCGGCTCCACGACGCCCGCCCTCGTCGACCGCTACCCCTTCCGGCCGTCCAAGGTGGTCGACTCGATCGCGGACCTCGTCGATCGCATCTGAGCAGGTCAGCGGCTTGACCTGACGTCGGCGGTCCTCCCTGCGGATGCGGAAACCAGCCAGACGCGTGACCCTGTCGGCAGGAGGTTCACGATGCGTACTGGTTCCATAGCTTTCCGTGTGGCAGGGCTGGCCGCCGTACTCGTCATGGCGCCCGCCACCGCCGCATTCGCCGGCAGCTCCGTGAAGGCCACGGTGAACCCGGCGGCCACCGCGCCGGACGGCAAGGTCGAGATCCGGGCCGTGGGCTGCAAGGGCAGATCGGGCGTCGCCAGGTCCGACGCCTTCGCCCAGGACGCGAAACTGTCGGCGAAAGGGTGGGGCGACGGCTGGCTCGTCGGCGCGGCGAAGCTCAGAGCCGACGTGAAGCCGGGTACGTACGACGTCCGGGTGCGCTGCGACTTCCGTGACCACTCCGGAGCCGGCCGCGTCACGGTCGATCGCAACCCGCACAAGCCGGGGGCCCCCGCGGACCCGTCGAAGCCCGAGCCGCGCCCGTCGAACGGCGAGCTGGACGAGGAACCGGACGGCGCGGACCAGCAGAACACGGACGAGCAGGACGCCGACGAGCAGGACGCGGACGAGCAGAGCCACGAGCCGCAGTCGCACGAATCGCCCGTCGCCCCCGTCAGTGCAGGAGGCGGCGGCGCTGCCGTGCTCGAGGCCCCCGTCTCCACCGTCGACACCGACGAGGCGGGTCCCAGCACTCGGCAGAGCGTCATCGGCCTGATCCTCGCGGCCGTGGCGGCGATCGCGGTGGCCCTGCGCAGCGCCCGCCGCCGACGCCGTACGAACACCGACTGACATGTCCGGAACCGACGCTCCCGCCACTCCCGCCACTCCGGCCGCGGGCAACGGCCGGCTGTTCACCGGAGTCGTCTGGGCGGTCCTGGTCCTCGTGCTCTGGCTGTGGGGGCGCGACGCCCCTGGCGCCCTCAGCGGCAGCTCCGCGCCCACCACCGGCGACATCGCCGCGGTGGGCCGCCCGCCCGGCGTCCCGATGCCGCCCCCGCACCAGCCGATCGACGCCGCGCAGCCCCGCCGCGTCGCCGTTCCCGCCCTTGACATCGACGCGCCCGTCGTCGCACGCGGCCTCGACGCCCAGGGAGCGGTGGACCCGCCCCCGTTCGAGACGCCGCATGCCGTCGGATGGTACGGCGACGGCACCCGCCCGGGGGAGCCCGGTGCCGCACTGCTGGTCGGGCACGTGGACACCGAGACGAAGCCGGCGGTGTTCTACGGACTGAGCGCCGCCCGGCCCGGCGGGAAGATCGAGGTGACCCGGGCCGACGGCTCGGTCGCGGAGTTCACCGTCGACGACGTCCGCGTCTTCGGCCGGGACCGCTTCGACCCGGACAAGGTCTACGGTCCGCACCACGAGGGCCGCGCCGAACTGCGACTCATCACCTGCGGCGGCACGTTCGACCGGGACAAGGGGACGTACACGGCGAACGTGGTCGTCTCCGCGTATCTGACGGGCGTCACCGCGCCCTGAGCGGCGTCCTGAGCGGCGTCCTGGGCGGCATCCTGAGCAGCGCCCCCGCCGGCGCGGCACCGGCGGCGTCACAGTACGCGCACGAAGATCCCGCGAACCTCGAGACCGTCGGCGGGCGTGTGCCAGGATGGTTCGACCGGTTCGGCCCGGGGAGCTCGGGGGCCGCACCGAACGCAATGTGCACCAAGGGGGAGTGGATGTACCGCAGTTTGGCCGGCCGGCGTACCCGCACAGCCGCGGGTCTGGCCGCCGCGGGGGCGGTGCTGCTGATTACGGGCTGCTCCTCCGACGGCAACGGCGGCGAGGACAAGAACCCTGTCGTCGGCCAGCAGCCCAAGGCTGAGGATCCCTACTGGGTCAACCCGGACGGGAAGGCGGCGAAGCAGGTCGCCGCCTACCGAGACGCGGGCGACACGAAGAACGCCGAACTCATCAAGAAGATCGCCGGGCAGCCCGTCGGCGAATGGATAGGCCCCGACAATCCGGAGGCGGAGGCCAAGGGCTTCACCGAGGCCGCCACCGAGGCCGACCGTGACGCCCTCCTCGTGCTCTACAACATCCCGCACCGCGACTGCGGCCAGTTCTCCAAGGGCGGCGCCGCCGACGGCAACGCCTACCGGGCCTGGGTCGACAGCGTCGCCAAGGGCATCGGCGACCGGCGCGCCACGGTGATCCTGGAACCGGACGCGGTGCTGCACCTGGTGGACAACTGCACCCCGCAGGAGTTCCACGAGGAGCGGTACGACCTCCTCAAGGGCGCCGTCGAGCGGCTGAAGCAGCAGCCCGCGACCAAGGTGTACCTGGACGCCGGCAATGCCGGCTGGTCCGACCCCGACGCGCTGCACGAGCCGTTGAGGCGGGCGGGCGTCGAGCGGGCCGACGGTTTCGCGGTGAACGTCTCCAACTTCTACCCGACCGAGGCGAGCAAGCAGTTCGGCAGGAAGCTCTCGGAGAAGACCGGCGGCAAGCACTTCGTCATCGACACCAGCCGCAACGGCAACGGCCCCTACACCGAAGGCGATCCGGCGGAGAACTGGTGCAACCCGCCCGGCCGCGCCCTGGGCGAGCCGCCGACCACCAAAACCGGTGACCCGCTGGTCGACGCCTACCTGTGGGTCAAGCGTCCCGGCGAGTCCGACGGCGACTGCAAGGGCGGCCCGAAAGCGGGCGAATGGTGGCCCGAGTACGCGCTCGGTCTCGCACGGAACACCAAGTAGCGGCGGAGCGTCGAAGACGGCGTCCTGACCCGGAAGCGAGACCGCACCACGCGTGAGGCCCGGCGGAAGAACCGCCGGGCCTCACGTCTCACGTGGCGGAGACGATCAGGGCTGCTGCGAGGGTCCTACGGGACCTCCACCCACACCGCCTCGGACGGTGTGCCGGCCTCGTCCGTCACGAAGAACATGTAGTGGCCCGCCGGGACCAGCGCCCGGTTCTCGGGCACGGTGACCTCCACGCCGTTCGCCGTCTTCCTCATCTCCAGCGCGATGGAGCGCTGGTCGACGTCGGTGACATGCGTGACCGCGCTCGGCCGCATGAGCTTCGCCGTCTTCAGCGCCTTTTTGCTCTTGACCTCGAACGTGCCCTTCTCGCCGCGCTCGACGGTCTTCGGACCGCCGGTCACCTTGGGCTTGCTGTCCCGGTAGAGGTAGGGCGGGGTGTAGATCTCGATGCGCTGCTCGAAGACGCCCGGCCGGGTGTTGGCCGCGTCGGAGAACAGCGAGTCGGATCCGAAGATCATGACCCGTCCGTCGGGCAGCAGCACCGACCCCGAGTGGTAGTTGCGCCCCACCCTCGGGTCGGCGACGCGCTTGTAGGTCTGGGTCTTCGGGTCGTACGTGCGGGCCTCGAGCACGTCGGAGCCGCCGCGCCCGCGATAGTCCTCCGAGCCGCCGGTGACCAGGACGGAGTCGTCGGGCATGAGCGAGGCGCTGGGGTAGCGGGTGCCCTTGTCCAGCGAGGGGCCGTCCTTGAAGCGGGGTTCGTCGGCCTTGAGATCGACCAGCCTGGACTTCTCGCTCGACTTTTCGGACTCGCCGACCCCGCCGCCGCCGATGACCATGAACTTCTGGTCCTGGGCGGGCGGCAGCATGACCGTCGCCGAGGTCTCCATCCGGTCGGGGTCGGACAGGCCGGGGATCTTGGTGAACCTGTTGGTGTCGAGGTCCCAGACGCCGGGGTCGCGGCCGACGTCGGCCGGGCCGTAACCGGCGTTGGAGCCGGAGTAGAAGAGCTTGCCGTTGTCCATCAGGAAGATCGCCGGGTAGGTGGGGAACTTCCTGATGATCCCGGTGTACTCCCAGGTCTTGGTCTTCGGGTCGTAGATCTCGTCCTTGCCGGGGACGATCTGCCCGATCTCGTCGAGGCCGGAGAGCGAGAGGACCCGGCCGTCCTCGAGGGTGGTCAGCGTCGGGTACCAGCGGGCCTCGTTCATGGGGTCGACGGGGATGTACTTCTCCGCGACCGGGTCGAACTCGTACGCCTCCTTGATGCCCTGGAAGTCCTTCTTGTCGAGGGCGAGCTTCTGGGCGATGCCGTAGACGTTGCGGCTGTCGGCGCCCTTCATGCCCTGGACCCGGTAGTTGTCCTCGGTGCCGGTCTCGTACTGCTTGCCCGACCGTTCGGCCTCGACGTAGATGCGGCCGAGTCCCGCCTCCGTGCGCAGGAAGGCCCCGGTCTTCGGGTCGAAGACCTTCTTCGCCTTCTCCACCAGGACGGGGTCCTTGGAGACGAACGTCTTGCCGTTCTTCTTGCCGGTGAACTTGGTGCCCGCGGGCAGGGTCTTGGGCGCGTCCGGGTCCTCGTTGTGGACGATCATCAGACCGCCGGCCTTGGTGACGTCGCCCTCGAGCTTCTCGTACCGCTTGGTGCCGCCCGCGACCAGCAGCTTGCCGTCGGGCAACTGGGTGTGCCCGGCGCAGAACATGTCCTTGGGGGTGGGGATCTTCTTGAAGTCGTTCGTCTCCGGATCCCACAGCACCGACTCGAACTTCTTCGCGTCAAAGTTCTTCTGGTTGTTGCCGGACCCGGCGATCAGCAGCACCTTGCCGGTGTGCAGCAGCGCCGCGTGAATGGTGTTGATCTTGAACTCGGACGGGACATCGAGGAAGTCCCAGTGGCCGTTCTCCGCTTTGTACTCGGGCTTGTTGATCGTGTAGTCGTGGTACTTCTCCGACCCGAAGCGCCAGATGGCGGGGCCGTTGAACCCGGCGACCACCACGATCACCGCGGCGCCGATGGCTATTCGGCGGGCGCGGTTCCTGCGGTGGTTCGGCCGCGCGGGCATCGTGCTCATTTCTTACGTCCCCCAAGGGCGATCTGCATGGTCTGATCCGCGGCCGCGTCGGTGGCCGCGAAGTGGGGCCGCTGCTGCGGCACCTGGGCGCCGCCGGAGCCGGGCCCGGCCGGCGTCGGCCCGCCGCCCGCGTGACGTCCCCTGCGCTTCTTCTTCTCCGCGGCCATGCCGTGCCGCCAGGCGAAGATGGGCGCCGCCGTGATCAGCAGGGCCAGTGAGGCCCAGGTGATCATCGCCGGATGGTCGTGCCCGAAGTAGAACGAGGAGCCGAGCGAACCACCGAACACGGCGATGAAGAACAGATGGATGCGGAACGTCCCGAACAGGGTGTCGGGGCTCGACGAGTCGCCCTTGGGGGTCACCACGAACTTGCTCTTGCGCCGCAGCACCGCGTCCATCAGCGAGCGGGCGTAGATCGGCGCGGACAGCGCCGACATCACCATGCCGGCGAGGCCGCCGGAGCCCTCGGGCTCGTGCGGCGAGACGTTGTGCCGGCGGTTCCAGATGTAGAGGCCGATCTGGAGGGCGGAGGCGTTGCCGTAGAGCATCATCCAGATGGCCGGGTCGATCTGCACACCGGAGGCGCCCATGCCCAGGAACAGGGCGCAGCTGAGGGCCGCGAGGATCCAGTTGAGGGCCGACATCGGATAGAAGATGATCATCATCGTGTAGTTGAAGAGCTTGCCTGCCGGCAGCGTGCCGAAGCCCTTCCAGTACTGCTTGAGGATCGTCTCGTACGTGCCCCTCGACCAGCGCAGCTGCTGGGTGAAGAAGTCGGTCCAGGCGGAGGGGCCCTCGCCGACGGCCAGCACGTCGGGGGTGTAGACGGAGCGCCACTTGTTGCCGGTGGCCGGGTTCTTGGCGCGGTGCATCTCGAAGCCCGTGGCCATGTCCTCGGTGATCGAGTCGTACAGCCCGCCGATCTGCTTGATCGCCTTGATGCGCACGGCGTTGGAGGTGCCGACGAACATGGGCGCGCCGTAGCGGTTGCCCGCGCGCTGGATCAGCGCGTGGAAGAGGAACTGCTGGGACTCGGCCGCCTTGGTGACGAACGTGTCGTAGTTGCCGTAGACCTGCGGGCCGATGACGAAGCCGACGTCCGGGTCGCGGAAGTAGCCGAGCATCCGCTCCAGGTAGTTGGGCATCGGGACATGGTCGGTGTCGACGGAGGCGAAGAAGTCGTAGTTGCCGCCGTGCGCCTCGAGCCAGGCGTTGTAGTTGCCGTGCTTGGTCTTGGCCCGGTGCGCGCCCTTCTCCTGGTTCCACTTCGCGACGCCCTTGCGGGAGAAGTGGTGGACGCCGAGACGGGCGCAGACCTCCTTGACCGCCGGGTCGTCGCCCTCGTCGAGCAGCCAGACGTGCATCAGCCCGCGATGGCGGATCTTCACCGCCGCCTCGAGCGTCTTCGTCACCATCTCCAGGGGCTCCTTGCCCGGTACGAAGGAGGTGAGGAAGGCGACGCGGGTACCGGACTCGGGCACCACGGGCACGGGGTCGCGTGCCACCAGGGTCGCGTGGGCGTTGGACAGCACGTTCATCGTCCGGAACAGCTCGATCAGGCCGATCGAGACGAGCATGACGATGTCGAGGGCGAGCAGCAGGTCGTTCTGCAGGTTGGGGTCGCGCTCGGTCCAGTGCTGCGGCTGCATCAGCCAGGCGAACAGGCCCAGTGACACCAGCGGTGCGGCGCCGAGCAGCAGCGCCGCGCGTATGCGGTGCGGCTCCTGCGAGATCAGCGAGCGGTACTGCACCTTGTACGGTTCGGCCGGGTCCGGCTGGGTCAGGGGGCCCGCCAGTCGGCTGTAGTGCTCGTAGTCGTAACGCGGCAGCGTCACCTTCTTGGGCCGCAGCCGCGCCGTGGCGGCGCGCAGGTGCGCGGGCACCCGGAGCTGTGTTGTCCGCGAAGGGTCGTTCGGCTGCCCGGCGCCGTCCGGCGTCGACATCATGTGTCATCCCCCCGCACGCGTGGTTGGCACGTGCAATGGTCGGTCGTGTCACCCCGGGGCCGCATGGTCCCCTGTTACCTGCGATCCCGGGCGCGTCAATGGTGGCTGGCCACCGTCTCTACAGACATGAAACGGTCACCTGTCGGTTGCATGATGCCCGTCGCGTGTTCGGTCCGTGAAAGGGCCCCCGGCCCTCGGTCCCGGCAGCGGGAACGTCCCGCAGAACCGCCCCCAACTGTGCAAAACGGGCGCCCACTTGGGGTCACCGGCTCCAGCATAGGTTCTCGGAGCCCCGTCATGATCGCAAGGTCGGAACGGGCCGGTAAGCGGCCATACGCACGCATTGGGGCGGCCTTGGGCCGGGGGTTTCCGGCCGGTAGGGCATGGCTGGAAACGATCGGCGTACCGGTGTGCGTACGACAGAAGCCCCCTCGTCCGTGACGAGGGGGCTTCTGCTCTGCGTGCGCCGCCAGGGACTCGAACCCCGGACCCGCTGATTAAGAGTCAGCTGCTCTAACCAACTGAGCTAGCGGCGCCTGCTGACCTGGAAAAGCTTACCGGACGGTCGGGGGTGCTCCGCGCCACCGCCCCGCGCGCCCGGCCGTGTGGCGCCCGACGCGCGCAATGGCTGTCGGGTCATCATTTTTTACCGTTCGTCGGTCAAAATGCGTTATGTCCATACTGTAGGGACGGTGGCGCCCGTGAAACATCGTCAGAGGATCTCGCCGAGCGCGGAGGGGACGCGTATGGCTGCCGTACCGGCCTTCGAGGAGTTCGAGCCCGCCGGCGACTGCGACTGCGCCGGGTGCGCACACCGGCGCCGGGCCCTCGCAGCCGGGGAGCACCCCGCGGCGCAGGGCTGCCGCGGAGCGCTGGTCCTGGTCACCGCGGCAGGCGTCGTGCTGGGCGCCACCGGGACGAGCGCCGCGGCGAAGACCGCTTCCCCGCCCTTCGCCCGTGCCGGCGGAATGTCCTCGAAACCGGAGCCGCCGAGCGAGCAGGGAACCACCTCGCCGCTGCACGGTCCGTCGGGGAAACCGACCACCGGCAAGACACCGCTGCGCGCCGTCACGCGGGCCGAGATCGTCAATCGCGCCAAGAAGTGGGTGACCGCCAAGGTGCCCTACAGCATGTCGGAGTACTGGACCGACGGATACCGCCAGGACTGCTCCGGCTATGTGTCGATGGCCTGGAACCTGGCGAAGAACGAGTGGACGGGAAGCCTCGCGCAGTTCGGAGACCGGATCTCCCGCGAGGACCTGCAGGCCGGCGACATCCTGCTCTTCCACAACCCGGCCGACCCCGGGGGCGGATCGCACGTCACGATCTTCGGCGGCTGGACCGACTACACGCACGCCTACTACACCGCCTACGAGCAGGCCAAGCCGCACACCCGTAAACAGGCCACGCCCATGGCCTACTGGAACCACTCCGCCTCCTACGTCGCCTACCGCTACAAGGGCCTGGTCACCGGCAGCGGCAAGGCCGCCGCCTTCCCGGGCGCGTCGGCCTTCGGGGCCGGCGCGAACACCAAGTCCGTCACCCGCCTGCGCGAGATGCTCCAGGCGCGCGGCGCCAAGCGCTTCTACACCGGCGCGTCGGGCACCCGCTGGACCGGCGCGGACCGGCGCGCCACCAAGGCCTTCCAGGCAGCTCAGGGCTGGCGGGGCAAGGAGGCGGACGGTCTGCCGGGGCCGCACACCTGGCGGCTGCTGGTGAACAAGAGGGGCAAGGACATCCCGGCCGCCGGCGCGGCAGGTCCGGAGAAGCCGAGGACCAAGGCGCCGTCCTTCCCCGGACGCGGTCACTTCAGGCCCGGCCGGTCCAACACCCACGTCACCCGGCTCGGCCGGCAGCTGGTCGAGCGCGGATACGGCAAGCACTACAGGGTCGGCCCGAGTCCTCGCTGGCGCGAGGCCGACCGGCGCAACGTCGAGGCGTTCCAGCGGGCCCAGGGCTGGCGAGGCAAGGAGGCCGACGGCTATCCCGGCCCGGAGACCTGGCGACGCCTCTTCTCCTGACACCGGCCCGGAGACCTGGTGACACCTCTCCTCCTGACACCGGCCGGGCGGCGTCTCTTCCCGATACGGGCCGCGTCCGGACACCGGACGGGCCGGCTCCCCGACAGACACGACGACAGAACAGAGCGACCAGCTAAGGCGGCAGGCATGAACACCACGACGTCGGAGCCGGACGGCACCGTGCCGTCCGACACCCCGCGGCGCAACTTTGTCATCGCGAGCGAGACGACGACCGAGATCCCGGTGCACCTGCTCTTCCGGGACGACACGGGCCCGCGCGCCCTGCGCCCCGCCGTGGTGGCCCGGCGGCAGGGCACGGGGGAGCAACCGAAGATCGGCGGCCGCGAGGCGCCCGTCCCCCCGAAGTCCTCCGCCCGGTCCGCGCCGCCGGTCGATCGGGAGCTCGCCGAGCGGCCGGGGCCGGCGTTGTCCGGCTGGACCGCGCTGGTGGCGGGCGCCTGCTCGCTCGCGGGGATCGGCGCGGTGCTCTGGGGGACCGGGGCCGTGCCGGACACGTTCGCGGCGCTGTTCGGGCTGACCCCGCCGCCGTACCGGGGCATCGGTATCTGGCTGTGGTGCCTGCTCGCGCTCGGGGTGGTCCTCGCGCTCTTCGCCCTCGGCGGTCTGGTCCGCGGCCAGGTCGGACAGGCGTGGGTGCTCACCCTCTGCGGCGACTACCGGGGCACCGTGCGCCGTACCGGTCTGGTGTGGGTGAGCCCGCTGGTGCTGCGCCGGCGCGTCGACGTACGGATCCGGCACTGGCGCAGTGAGCCGATGGCGGCGGTCGACGCCGAGGGCACGGCGCTGCGGGTGGTGGTGCTGGTGGTGTGGCGGGTGAACGACACGGTCCGTGCGGCGCTCGGGGTCGCGAACCACGAGGCGTATCTGCGCGAGCAGGTGGAGGCGGCGACCGTCCGCGTCGTCTCGCAGCTGCCCGCCGACGCGTTCCTCCCGTCGGTCCCGACGCTGCGCAACGCGGAGTCGGTCGGGAACACCCTGACGAAGACGCTCGTCGCGGAGTGCGCCGCCGTGGGGATCGAGGTCTTCTCCGCCCAGCCCGTGGCCATCGACTACGCGCCCGAGGTGGCGGCCGCCATGCAGCGGCGGCGCGTGGCGGCGATCGACGCCAAGCACCGGGACAGTGTGCTGACGTCGGTCGTGGACGCGGTCGACGAGACGGTGAGCCGACTGACCGCGCGCGGTCTCGTCGAGCTGGACGACTACGAGCGCAGGGTGCTGGTGAAGGATCTGACCGTTGCCTTCTACACGGGTCGGGCCGGTGTCGTCGAGGCGCCGTGATTGGTCTGGACAAGGTGAAGGACCGCCCATACATTGGGACTTGGTCTAGACCGGAAGATGCCCTACCGCACGCGTGCAGCAAGTGCCTCGGAACTCCCCCACGTTGGTAACGGAGCCAAGCATGCGAAACAAGATAGGCGCGGCCGTGGTCGGCCTCGCCGTGACGGGGGCGACTCTGCTCGCCACCGGCAGCGCGAGCAGCCACGGCTACACCGACTCACCGATCAGTCGTCAGAAGCTGTGCAACAACCAGACGGTGAGCAACTGCGGCCAGATCCAATGGGAGCCGCAGAGTGTCGAGGGCCCGAAGGGCTTCCCGGCCGCGGGTCCCGCCGACGGGAAGATCTGTGCCGGCGGCAACGGCCAGTTCGCCCAGCTCGACGACCCGCGTGGCGGCGCATGGCCCGCCACCAGGGTCAGCTCGGGCCAGAACTACACCTTCCGCTGGCAGTTCACCGCCAGACACCGCACCACCGACTTCAAGTACTTCATCACCAAGCCCGGCTGGAACCCCAACCAGCCGCTGACCAGGGCGGCGCTGGAGTCGCAGCCGTTCCTCACCATCCCCTACGGCGGCCAGCAGCCGCCGGCCACGCTGTCCCACTCCGGCAACCTTCCCCAGCGGTCGGGCCGCCATCTGATCCTGGCGGTGTGGACGGTGCACGACACGGCGAACGCGTTCTACGCCTGTTCCGACGTGCAGTTCTGAGACCGGTCACGGACGCGGCGGCCCCTTCCGCCTGGGGTCGCCGCGGTCGTGTGCCCGTTTTCCTTCGCGTCCCTTTTCCTCCGTGTCCCTTCGCGTTGGATCACCAAACGCGGGCGCACCTGGCAGGATCATCGGATGACCGTTGAACGATCCCTCCGCGATCCGGAGGACCGCCCGCAGTCATGCTGATCGATCTGGAGAAGACCGAACACCTTTCCAGTGGCCTGTGCCTGGCCCACGCCCGCACCCCCATCGGCCCGGTGGTCGCCCGCTGGTGCGGCGACCCCGACGCGCTGCCCGGCCCGTACGACGCCGAGTGGACGGTCGACGAGGACGTGATCTGGCTCGGCAACACACACCCCGCCCCGGACCGGACCTACCTGCTCTCCCCGCAGCCGGGCGGTGTGCTGCTGCGCGGCCGGCTCGACGAGATCGCCCGCGCGGCCGCGGTCCTGGACCTCGCCGGGACGCGGATCCTGCTGGACCTTGCCGACCCGCTGCCCGAGGGGATCCTCGGGACGTGGGTCGACGTGCTCGCCGAGCGGGAGAAGGTGGCCCTGTATCCGTACGAGCTGTGAGATCCGCACCAGCCGTGCAGGGCCGGACCCGGAAAACCCTGTGGGGCTTCTCGGTGAACCGAGAAGCCCCACAGGGTTGGTTGTGCGCCGCCAGGGACTCGAACCCCGGACCCGCTGATTAAGAGTCAGCTGCTCT
>NZ_JBEXRZ010000148.1:0-17193 GCF_040613325.1 Streptomyces sp. NPDC006283
GGCAGGCCGGGCCTGGAGAGCAGGGTCGGCGCGGCCGTGGAGGACTGGTTCGCCCGGATGCGGGCCGAGCTGCCCCCACCACACGGCCTTCTCCTCGCCGGTCACCTCACGCGCGATCATGTCCCTGCGGACCGGCCCGTCCTGGAGCTCCACGTGGGGGTCGGCCTTGACGTTGTGGTACCAGACCGGGTGTTTGGGCGCGCCGCCCAGCGAGGCGACGAGCGCATATGCTCCGGCGTGCTCGACGCGCATCAGCGGTGTCTTGCGGATCTTGCCGCTCCTCGCACCGCGGGTGGTGAGGAGGATGACGGGCATGCCCCGCATCGTCGTCCCCCTCGTACCGCCGGAGCTCTCGTACTCCTCGACCTGCTCACGCACCCAGGTTTCGGGGCTGGGCTCGTACTCACCCTCAAGAGGCATTGTTCTCGTCCCGTCGTCGATGGCACTGCCATACGTTCAACACCGTTGCCGCGGCACGGCTTCCCGGCTGTCGTCATCAGGGCCTGAGGCTGCCGACGACGTTTGCGGTGGCGGCGATGCCTTCCTGGATGCTCGGCGCCATGCTGGTGCCGGCCAGGAAGAATCCGAGCAACGCGCAGACCAGCGCGTGGGACATCTTCAGCCCTCCGCTGCGCAGGAAGATCACTGCGAGCACCAGCAGGAGCAGCACCACCGAGATCGAAATGGCCATCGCCAACCTCCTCCGCCGCGCCGGAATTGCGGCATTCGGCGGCCAGTCTGGCGTAGCCGGGGCCCCGTACGGCCGACTGGCATGGCCGCCGTACGGGTGCATCTGGGCTCAGGCGGGATACCAGGGCCTCTCGACGCAGCGATTCAGCGGCCGTTGTGGCGCAGAAAGCGTTCGAGGCCCGCCAGGTCATCGGTGTTGATGTGGTCCACGCCTGCGGCCAGCAGCTCCCGCCAGACGGCGTCCCGTTCCGGGCCTGCCACGTCGGGTGTCGCCCAGAAGCGGACCCGTTGGGAGCGGCCGTGGGCCGTGGCGACGAGGGTGCGCAGCTTCTCCCGCTCCGCGGCCGGGAATTCACCGGCGCCGCGCCAGCTGAAGCTGTGGGTCCAGTTGCTGGAGATCAGCGGGATGAACGACGCGGGAGCCGGGGCAGGGGCGGCGAGGTCCTCGAGGCGGCCGTCGTAGAAGGCGTACCGCACCCGCTGTGCCTCCATCGGGACGCGGGCCGCGCGGTCGCCGGATATGACCGGGGTGACGGCATCGAGGCGGACCTTTCCATGGACGCTGCTGCTCAGCATGTGCCGGTAGCGCTTCAGTTGGCGGTCGAGTTCGAGATAGGCGGCGGCACCGTCCGCCTTGATGTCGATCAGCAGCTGCACTGGCCGGCGGTAACCGCGGTAGACGCTGCCGTGGTTGGCGCGTACTCGCGCGAGCAGCGGGTCGAGGTAGAGGGCACGCAGGGTGCGGGCGGGATCGAGTTCAGCGGGTTCATGGGCGACGAGCAGCTCACCGTCGACGAGGAAGATGTCGGCCTCGACGCTGGTGAAGCCGTGCGACAGCGCGTCGAGCAGTGGCCGCTCGTGCAGATAGTCGTTGTGCGCATGGGCCCGGCGCAGCGGCTGGTCGGTCGCGCCGCCCTTCGTGGCTGCCCGGGCGTGGGCGGGCACCGCCACGGCTCCGGCGAGTGCTGCGGCGAGGGTGGTGACGGCTCTGCGGCGGGTGATGGGCACGAGGACCTCCGGGCTCGGCGGGTCGGGAGGGACATCGGTGAGTATCCGCCGGGCGCGAGCCCATGGGCAGGGGGCCACCAAGAGTTCGGCCATTCGTCATGTCCGCTGCCAAGGGGGCGCAGAGGGTGGGTGGTTGAGGGATGAGCGCGCGGGCGTACGCCACCCCTTCGGCCGGCTCCGCGACCGCCGCCGAAACGACCGATGAGGAACTGGAGCGGCGATCCTGCTGGTGGCACGATGGCTGGTACGAAGAGTACCGAGAGTCGGTACTCGTGCCTGGGGGCATCAATGAACATCCGGCTCCCCTTCCGCCTCGTGGCCGTGACCGCCGCGACCGGCCTGATGCTCGCCGCGTGCGGTGGATCCGGCGGCGCGTCGCAGGCGACGAGATCGCCGTCCGCCGCGTCGGGGACGACGCCCGGGCCCTCGGCGTCGGCCAGTGCTCCCGCCCCGCCCGCCACGGCCACTCCCACACCTCCGGGCACGCGACCGCCCTCCACACCTGCGCCCAGCGGTGACGGACGGCTGGGCGGCTCCGAGGGCCTGCAGCCGCTGTGGCCGTTCGCCACGCTCGACCAGGCCCGGGCATGGGAACGCGAATACCGCTCCGGAGGCCACCAGCCGTGGCATCTCGACCCGGCGCAGACCGCTCTCTCCTTCACCCAGGGCTTCCTCGGGTTCAAGGACATCGACCGGGTCACCACGCGTTCCGTCGGCACGTCCGAGGCACGGATCGGCGTCGGCGGCAGCGGCCCGGAGGCCGGAGCCACGGCGGCCGTGATCCACCTGGTGCGCTACGGCTCCGGACCGAACGCCCCGTGGGAAGTGGTGGGCACCGACGACACGACGTTCTCCTTGACCACGCCCGCCTACGGGTCGGTCGCGCGCTCCCCGGTGCGTGCCGGCGGCCGGATCACCGGCGTGGACGAAACCATCCACGTCCAGGTGCACCAGCCCTCGTCCACGTCGCCGCTGGGCAGCTCGTGCTGCGTCTCTGCGGGCGGCAAGGACAGCCCCTGGTCGGCGTCCGTCTCCTTCACCGGCGCCCGCGACCCGGTTCTGACCCTTGTCGCGAGCACGGGCGGCCACGTCGCCGAGGTCGAGCGCTTCGCCGTCACGGCCCTGCGCACGCGGTGACGGTCGAGCGCTTCGCCGTCACCGCCCTGCGCACGCGGTGACGGCTGCTCGCCGCCGCAGCGAACCGCCTCACGCCTGCGTGATCTCGGACCAGTTCACGGTCCGGTCGCACCAGCGGTTCAGCAGAACGTGGTCGTGGCCCACCGCGAGCAGGCCCGCGCCGTGTGTGCGGCGGTAGGTTTCGACCACGGCCACCAGCGCCGCGGTCGTCGACGCGTCGAGCATGGCCGTCATTTCGTCGCAGACCAGCCAGCGTGGGCGAAGCACCAGCGCTCTGGCCAGACAGGCGCGTTGCAGCTGGCCGTCGCTGACCTCGTGGGGCCGGCGGCCGAGCAGTTCGGCGGTGAGGCCCACGGACAGCGCCAGTTCGTCCGCTCGGGCCGAGGCCTCGGCTCGCTTGTGGCCGGTGGCCCTGCAAGGCTCCGCGATCAGGTCCCGCAGACTGAGCCGCGGGTCGGCGGACAGCCGGGGCTGCTGGAAGACGACACCGACGGCGGTGCGCTGCGCCTGGGGCGCGGCGTGGCGCCAGCCGTCGACCGGTTCACCGTCCAGGACGACGCGGCCGGCGTCCGGGCGGTGGAGCAGTGCGGCGACCTTGGCGAGCGTGGACTTGCCACAGCCGCTGGGGCCGAGCAGGCCGACGGACTCGCCGGGGGCGATGGCGAGCGTGGCCCCACGTACGACCGGCCTGCGGTGGTCGTAGCCCGCGGTGATGTCACGCAGTTCGAACACGCTGCGCCTCCTGTGCATGGTGGCAGGCGACGCTGTCGGCGAGGTGCGGGAGAGTGGCGCAGGCGTCGTCCGCGCGGTCGCAGCGCGGGGCGAAGGCGCAGCCTTCGGGGAGATCGCCGAGTTCGGGCGGCAGGCCGGGGATGGGTGTGAACTCCCTTTCCGGGAGTGCGTTCAGCAGGCCACGGGCGTAGGGGTGCCGCGGTCCGGGGCCGCCGAAGAAGACGCCCGCGTCGGCGAGTTCGACGATGCGTCCCGCGTACATCACGGCGACCCGGTCGGCGGTGCGCTCGGCCGCGGCGAGGTCGTGCGTGATCAGCAGGAGTGCGCGTCCCTCGTCCGCGTGGCGGCGCAGTTCGTCTGCTGTGCGGTCGACGAGTTCCCGGTCCAGGCCCGTGGTCGGTTCGTCGGCGAGCAGCAGCGGCGCGTCGCCGATGAGGGCGAGCGCCGTGGCGGCGCGCTGCGCGAGCCCTCCGGAGAGCTCGTGCGGGTGGCGGTCGAGGTGGTCGGTGGGGAACGCCGCACGTCGGGCCGCCGCCACTGCCGCGTCGCGCGCGTCGCGGCCACGGACGCCGGTCAGCTGCCGCACGGTCTCGGTGAGTTGTGAGCCCACGGTCCGTACCGGGGTGAGGTGGGCAGCCGGGCTCTGAGGCACCAGCCCGATGCGGCGACCCCGTACGGTGCGGGCGAGTGTCCGTTCGTCGGCGCCGAGCAGTTCGATGCCGTCGACGACGGCCGACCCGGCGGCCTGTGCGTTGGCCGGGAGCAGCCCGAGGAGGGCGGAGGCGAGTACGGACTTGCCGCAGCCGCTCTCGCCGATGAGGGCGAGGCACTCCCCCGCGGCGAGGTCGAACGAAACGTCGCTGACGGCTGCCACATGCCGTCCGCCGCGCATGCGGAAGCGTACGGAAAGGCCGCGGACAGCCAGCACGGGTGCCGCCCGCGGCGCGGGGGCGGACGCGGCGTGCGGCGCCTGCTCCGACGGCCCGGCGGCGCCGTCTGCGGGTGAGGGGTCGAAGGGGCGCGCGTTCACAGCATCAGCTCCGATCGGCGGCGGGGGTTGATCCGTTCGCGCCAGGCGCCGGCGAGGCCCGCGACGGCGAGCGTCGGGATGATCAGGAACAGGCCGGGGAACAGCGTCGGCCACCAGTCGCCGGCGAGCAGCGAACCGCGTGCGGTCTGCACCAGGTTGCCCAGGCTCGCCTGGTGGGTGGGCAGCCCGAGGCCCAGGAACGACAGGGCCGATTCGTGCCACATCGCGTGCGGCACCATCAGCACGGCCGCGAGCCCCGCCTGCGGCAGCACGCCGGGCAGCAGGTGCCGCGCGGTCACCCGCCACCGCGACGCGCCGCCACTGATCGCGGCGTCGATGTACGGGCGGGAGCGCAGCGACAGGACCTCGGAGCGGACGATGCGGGCGGTGGACAGCCAGTGCGTCAGCGCGACGGACACGATCACCGGCCATACTCCGGGGCGGAACATGGCGACGACGAAGATGCCGAGCAGCAGATGCGGCACGGAGGAGAAAGTGTCGACCAGCCGCATCAGCACCCGGTCGACCCAGCCGCCTCCCACCGCAGCCGCGGCGCCCACCACGGTGCCGATGACGGTGGCGACGAACGCCGCGACCAGCCCGACGAGCAGCGAGACGCGCAGCCCGTAGACGCAGCGCAGCAGGAGGTCACGGCCCACGTCGTCGGTGCCGAAGGGGTGCGCCGGTGAGGGCGGTTGCAGCTTCATCGACAAGTCGACGGCCTGCTGGTCGAGCTGCGCGAGCGGCGGTACGAGCAGCACGGCGACCGTGACGGCCGCGACGATCACGGCGGACACCGTGACGCGCACCGTGCGGGTGGAGCGGCGTGTGCGGCCGTGGGACTTCCATACGAGGTCAGCCATCGAAACCCACCCTCGGGTCGGCCAGCCCGTACAGCAGGTCCGACAGGAGGTTGCCGAGGAGGACGGCCGCCGTCGCGAGCACGGTGAGCGCGGCGAGCAGCGGGAAGTCGACCGAGGTCGCGGCCTGGACGGTGGCGGCGGCTATGCCGGGCCAGCTGAAGACGGTCTCCACGAGCAGCGCTCCGGTGATGAGTTCGGGGACGCGGGAGCCGATCAGGGTGAGCATGGGCAGCATCCCCGAGCGCAGGGCGTGGCCGACGAGCACGGTGCCGTCGCTCAGCCCCCGCGCGCGGGCGCCGCGCACCGGGTCCTCGTCCAGGGCGTCGCCGACGCCCTGACGCACGTACAGGAAGAACCACGGCAGTTGGCTGATGCCGAGGACCGCGGCGGGCAGCACCAGATGGGTGGAGACCTGGCCGAAGGTCACGGTGTCGCTGGCGGTGTCGGTGAGGCCGCCGGCCGGCAGCACGCCGAGTTCGAGCGCGAAGAACCAGATGGCGAGCAGCCCCAGCCAGAAGGCGGGTGCGGCTTCCAGGGTGTAGGCGAGGGAGCTGACGGACCGGTCGAGGAGTCCGCCGCGGCGGCGGGCGGCGAGGACGCCGAGGGCGGTGCCGAGCACGATGGCGAGGGCGAACGCGGCAGCGGCGAGCAGCAGCGACCAGCCGATCCGCTCGGCGACGACGTCGGCGACCGGCTGGCGCATCACGCCGGAGTCGCCGAGGTCGCCCTGAAGGGCCGAGATCAGCCAGTTCCACCACCGGGTGACGAGGGGCTCGTCGACGCCCAGGTTGGCGCGTATCTGGTCGAGGTTCTCCTGTGAGGCGGTGAGCCCGGCGGTGCCGGTGTATGCCTTCACGGGGTCGAAGGGCGAGGCTGCGGCAACGGCGAAGACCCCGAAGGTCACCGTGAGGAGGACGGGGACGGCGAACAGCGCCCGCCGCCCCGCCATGCGCGCCATCGCCCCGACGGGGAAGGCGCGTTTCACTTCTTCGGCGTCCAGTCCTCGACGTTCCACCAGGGGCCGGAGGCCAGGCCGTGGTCGTGGGGCTCGGTCTGGGTGGTGAGGCCGTCCCACTTGTCGTTCACGACGTAGACGTGGTCGATGTGGGTCAGGAAGGTGTAGCCGGGGTTCTTGGCCAGTTCACGCTGGACAGTGTCGTAGGCGGCCTTGCGTTCGGCCGTCCTGCCGCTGCGGCGGCCTGCTTCGAGGGCCTTGTCGACGGCCGGATTGTCGTACCAGGCCATGTTGTTGAAGCCGTCGCCGGCGAGGGACGACTTGAGCAGCAGGTACTGGTCGAAGTCCGGGTCGCCGGGCGCGCCGCCGCCGGCGAGGACCGCGTCGTGCTCCATCCTCGGCTCGATGACCTCCCAGGTGCCTGCCTTGGTGGTGATGTCGATGCCGGCCTTCTTGGCGTCGGAGGCGTAGGCGAGGGCGTGGTCCTGCCGGAGCTTGTCGCCGGTGAGGTACCAGAGAGGGAACGCGGCGCGGACACCGTTCTTGACGCGGATGCCGTCCTTGCCGGGCTTCCAGCCCGCCTCGTCGAGGATCTTCTTCGCCCCGGCGAGGTCGTGCCGGCGCTCCGTGCCCTTGGTGAACCAGGGGCTGCCGGTGGGGACGGGCCCGTGGGCGGGCGTTCCCGCGCCCTCGAGGATGCTGTCCACCATGGCCTGCCGGTCTACGGCGGTGTCGAGCGCCCGGCGGACGGCGGTGTCGCCCGCGACCTTGTTGTGGGTGGGCAGGGTGACGGTGCGGTAGTCGTACGTGGTGGCCTCGTACGTCTTCTTGCCCGGTTCGGTCTTGAAGCCCTTGGCGAGGTTGGGCGGCAGGATCGCGCCGTCGAGGTCGCCGGCGCGCAGCCGGGTGGCGCGGACGTCGTCGTCCTTGATGATCGCCATGGTGAACTTCTTCACCGCGGGTGCGCCGCCCCAGTAGTCGGGGTTCGCCTTGAAGCTGAGCTTTTCGCCCTTGGACCAGCCGGTGAGGATGTAGGGGCCGGTACCGATCGGCTTCGTGGTGAACGGACCGGTGTTGACGTCCTGCTTGCCCGCGACGTGCTCGGGGGCGATGGGCAGGACGGTGCGCTGGGCGAAGGGCGCGTAGGGGTACTTCAGGGTGAAGACGACGGTGTCGTCTCCGACGGCCTTGACGTCCTTGACGGCGTCCAGCTCGGTCCTGGACGCGTTGTTCGTCTTCTCGTCGAGGATGGTCCGGTACGTGAAGACGACGTCCTTGGCGCCGAACGGCTTGCCGTCGCTGAATTTCACGCCTCGGCGAAGCTCGTAGGTGTAGGTGAGGCCGTCGGCACTGACCTCGGGCAGCTTCGCGGCGAGTGCGGGCCGCAGCTTCATGTCCCCGTCGAAGGCGAGCAGTCCGTCGAAGATCTTGGAGTTGCCGTCCTTGCCGTAGCCGAGGAGCGGGCTGAGGCTGTCGGGCTCGTAGGCGATGCCGACGACCGCCGCGTCCTTCGCCGTGGAGCCCGCTCCCCCGCCGCCCGGGTTGGAGCAGGCCGCCGCGCCGAAGGTCAGCGCGGCGGCCATGGCCGTGGCGGCCGCAGCCCGTATTGATCGGCCCGTCATGCGCGTACACCCCTGTTGAAGATCTGCCGTTATTGCAAAGCTCTCGCAATTAAACAGCATGTAAAGGGCGTGGCGTAATAGGGGGTGTTACGGGGCGGTGTTACGGGGCCTGGAGGTCGACCAGCGCGGCCAGCGCCTCCTTGTGCCGTCCCGGTGTGCCGAAGGCGATCTCGTCGGCCTTGGCGCGCTTGAGGTACAGATGGGCCGGGTGCTCCCACGTCATACCGATGCCGCCGTGCAACTGCACGCACTCCTCCGCCGCGTGGACCGCGACCCGCGAGCAGTACGCCTGGGCGACGGCCACCGACACCGCGGTGTCCGGGCTGTCCGTTGCCAGCGCGTCGGCGGCGGCGCGAGCGGCGGCCCGCGCCGAGACGACCTCCAGCCACAGCTGGGCCATGCGGTGCTTGAGCGCCTGGAAGGAACCGACGGGCCGGTTGAACTGGTGCCGTTCCGCGGTGTGCCGGACCGTCTCCTCCAGGCACCACTCGGCGAGGCCGAGCTGCTCGGAGGCGAGCAGACCCGCGCCCGCAAGCAGTCCTCGGCGCACAGCGGCCTCGCCGCCCGCCGCGTCCGCGAGCCGCGTCCCCCCGTCCGAGGCGGTGACAGCCGCGAGCGGGCGGGTGAGGTCGAGCGGGGTCAGCGGCTCGACGACGGCCTGCGCCGCTTCCACCGCGTACAGACCGTCGGCCCTTAGCACGAGCAGCACATCGGCCGTCACGGCGTCCGCGACGCCGGTGACGCGCGTCCGGCCGTCGGGCAGCGGGCCGTCCGGCGCCGTGGACAGCGGCACGGCGAGCACGGCGGTGCGCCGCCCTTCCGCCAGCGCGGCGAGCAGAGCGGTGACCGGCTCGCTCCCGGCGCCCAGTGCCAGCAGCGTCTGGGTGGCGGCGACGGAGCTGGTGAGATACGGCGCGGCGACGATGCCGCGCCCCAGCTCCTCCAGTACGACCGCAGCCTCCCGGTGGCCGGCACCCTGGCCGCCGAGCTTCTCCGGTACGAGGAGCCCGGCGGCGCCCATCTCGGCGGCGAGGGACGTCCACAGCTGCGGGTCCCCGGGCGAGCCGGCTTCGGCGCGGGCGGCGAGTGCGGTGGTGTCGCCGCGGGCGGCGACGAGCGACCGTACCGCGGCGCGCAGGTCGTCCTCGGTCTCTGAATACAGCAGGTCCGTCATCGCGCGAGGTCCTTCCAGGCGATGTCCTTGTCGTTGCGCGGCTCGGAGGGCAGCCCGAGAACGCGTTCCGCGACGATGTTCAGCAGCACCTCGCTGGTGCCGCCCTCGATCGAGTTGCCCTTGGAACGCAGATAGCGGTAGCCGGCGTCGCGTCCCGTGAAGTCGACGAGCTCGGGCCGGCGCATGGTCCAGTCGTCGTACAACAGCCCTTCCTCACCGCGCAGTTCGACCTCGAGACCGCTGATCTCCTGGTTGAGGCGGGCGAAGGCGAGCTTCATGCCGCTGCCCTCGGGGCCGGGCTGGCCCGCGACGAGCTGCTGGCGCAGCCTCTCTCCGGCGAGCCTGGACACCTCCGCCTCGACCCACAGGGTCAGCAGCCGCTGGTGCAGGTCGTGGGTGCGCAGCTCGGGCCGCTCCCGCCAGGTCCGCGCCACAGGGCCGATCATGCCGCCCTCGCGCGGCAGGCGCATGCCACCGATGGAGACGCGCTCGTTCATCAGAGTGGTCTGCGCGACCTTCCAGCCCTCGCCGACCTCGCCGAGCCGGTGCGCGTCGGGGATGCGCACCCCGGTGAGGAAGACCTCGTTGAACTCCGCCTCGCCGGTGATCTGGCGCAGAGGCCGCACCTCGACCCCGGGGTCGGTCATGTCGCAGATGAAGTAGGTGATGCCCCGGTGCTTGGGAAGGTCCGGATCGGTACGGGCGATGAGGATCGCCCACCGGGCGACGTGCGCACTGGAGGTCCACACCTTCTGGCCGGTGACGATCCAGTCGTCGCCGTCCCGCACAGCGCGGGTGCCGAGTGCCGCGAGGTCGGAGCCGGCGCCCGGCTCACTGAAGAGCTGGCACCAGACTTCCTCGCCGATCCACAACGGCCGCAGGAAGCGCTCCTTGACCTCCTGCGAGCCGTACTTGAGGATCGTCGGCGCGGCCATGCCGAGGCCGATGCCGATGCGCCGGGGATCGTTGTCGGGAGCCCCGGCGGCGGCGAGCTCGGCGTCGACGACGGCCTGGAGGGCGCGGGGGGCAGCCAGTCCGCCGAGGCCTTTCGGGAAGTGGACCCAGGCGAGTCCGGCGTCGAAGCGCGCCTTGAGGAAGTCGGTGCGGTCGGTCTCGGCCGGCGGATGGGCCGCGAGCAACTCCCTGGTGAGTGCGGTGATTTCCGCTGCTTGTGTCATCGGCCTGCTCCGTCCGGGATGACGACCAGGCGACCCGTGGTGGTGCCGTCGGCGACGCGTTGCACCGCGTCCGCGGCGTCCTTGAAGGCGACGCGCTCGCTGATCAGCGGCTTGATGAGGCCCTTGGCCGCGTACTCGGTGAGCGTTTCGTGGCAGCGGCCGATGGAGCGCGGGTCCTTGGTGGCGTACAGGCCCCAGTGCAGGCCCATGATCGAGTAGTTCTTGACCAGCGCGTGGTTGAGAGCGGGGGCGGGGATGTCGCCGCTGGCGAAGCCGACGACGACGATCCGGCCCTCGAAGGCCACGCACTTGGCGGACTTGGCGTACGCGTCACCGCCGACCGGGTCGTAAATCACATCCGCGCCGCGTCCGCCGGTCGCCTCCTTCACGGCGGCGACGATGTCGTCCGCATGCCGGTCGACGACGACATCGCAGCCGAGCTCCCGGGCGACGGCCGCCTTCTCCGCGCCGCCGACGACGCCGATCACCCGGGCTCCGGCCGCCTTGCCGAGCTGTACGGCGGCGCTGCCGACGCCGCCCGCGGCCGCGTGCACGAGCAGGGTCTCGCCCTCCCTGAGGGCAGCTCGCCGGTGCAGGCCGAACCAGCCCGTCTGATAGCCGATGTGCAGCGCGGCGCTCTCCGCGTCGTCGAGCGCCTCGGGCGCGGGGAGCAGGGCGGCCGCGTCGGCGACCACGTACTCGGCGAGTCCGCCGCCCGGGAGGACCGGGTTGGCGATCACGCGGCGGCCGTCCTCGGTTTCGCCGCAGATCTCCACTCCGGGGGTGAAGGGCAGCGGGGGCCGTACCTGGTACTGGCCCCGGCAGAGCAGGGCGTCGGGGAAGTTGATGTTGGCCGCACGGACCCTGAGGAGGACCTGCCCCTCCCCGGGCGTGGGCCGGTCCGCCTCTTCGAGCCGCATCACCTCGCTCGGCTCGCCGTTGCGGTGCACTCGCCATGCCTGCATTTCGGGGCCTCCCACACGTAGGGCAGTACTGTGCTGCGCCGCATACTAAGCGGTCGCTTGCCCCTGCGGGAAGAGCAGACACGGCATGACCGAATCAGGCGCTTTTCGGCTTGGCCCGTACATGCATGCGCTCACCCTGGGGGCCGAAGAGGCTCAGGAACTCCATCGGCCGGTCGTCGGCGCAGCCGAACCAGTGCGGCACCCGGGTGTCGAATTCCGCGGCCTCCCCCGCACTCAGCACCACATCGTGCTCACCGAGCACCAGACGCAGCCGCCCGGACAGGACGTAAAGCCATTCGTACCCCTCGTGCGTGCGCGGCTCCGGCTGCTCGCCGGAGGGCTTCTGGGTCACCTTGTACGCCTGCAGCCCCCCGGGCCGGCTGGTCAGCGGATACATCGTGCGCCCGCCATGGACGATCGGCTTGGAGCGCACCCGGGGATCGCCGACCGGGGGTGCGCCGACCAGCTCGTCCAGCGGCACCTGATGGGCGCGGGCGATGGGCAGCAGCAGCTCGAGGCTGGGCCGGCGCCCCCCGGACTCGAGCCGGGACAGGGTGCTCACGGAGATCCCCGTCGCCTCGGACAGGGCACCGAGGGTGGCCCCCCGCTCGCGCCGGATCCTGCGCAGCCGGGGGCCGACCTCGTTCAGTACGGCGTCGAGCCGTGCGTCGTCTTCCATGGACCCTATTGCAGAAACAGCAAGGAGATTTGTCAAACAAGCAGAGCCGCCGCCCTGGGAGCGCCTCGGTGGCACCAACGTCACTGCCTAGCTGCCTGCGACGGTCGTGGGACGCCTGCGGTACTGCCCCGGCGGGACGCCGTACTCGCGCTTGAACGCCTTGGCGAAGGCGAACTCCGAGGTGTAGCCCGCGCGTTCCGCCACGACGCGCAAGGGCGTGTCGCCCGAGCGCAGCAGTCGGCCCGCTGTCGTCATGCGCAGCCAGGTCAGGTACGCCAGGGGCGATCTGCCCACCAGGGCGGTGAAGCGCCGCGCGAATGCGGCCCTGGACACCCCGCCACGGGAGGCCAGCTGCTCCACCGTCCATGGCCGGTCCGGGCCGGAGTGCATCGCCTGCAGTGCGGCGCTCACTGCCGGGTCCCGCAAGGCCGCCGCCCAGCCCGTCATCTCCCGCTTCTCAGCGGACTTCCGCAGCCACCAGGTGCGCAGCAGATACACCAGCAGCGTGTCCAGGAGGCCGGAGACGATCGCGTCGGAGCCGGGGTGCGGCTCCGCCAGTTCCGCGCCCAGCAGGTCGAGGGCCGACCGGAGGCCGTGGTGCGTCCCGACCCCGGCCCGGATGTGGACCACTGGAGGCAGCTCCGAGAGCAGTGGGTGCGCCCGCGACCGGTTCAACTGGTAGGCACCGCACAGCAGCAGTGTTTGTGTGTCCGGACCCGGACCGGGGTCCGGCAGCACCGGCCAGGACCCGTCCGGCTCCAGCGCGAAGTCCTCCAGGGGAGTGTCGGGATGGTCGGCCAGAGCGTGCCCGTAGCCGTGCGCCAGGAACACCACGTCGCCGGGGCCGAGAGGCACCGGAGCCGCTTCCCCGGGGCGCAGGAGCCAGGCCGCGCCCTGGAGTACGACGTGGAATCCGGCGCCGTCCGATGCGGGGAACCGCACACCCCACGGAGGGTTCTGCGCCGTACGGGAGGAGTGCGGCCGTCCCGTACGCATGGTGGCGACCGCGTCGCTGAGGACATCCATGCCCCGAACGTACGGCATCCCGCACTTCACGAGACGATCGGACAGTAAGGGAAGAGTTTGCGACATGGCTCGTCTCGCGGTTCGTGCATAGCGTCGTCTCCATGACGACTTCCTTACACACCAGGGCAGTTCTCTTCCACGAACTCGGCGGCCCCGAGGTGCTCCGCGTCGAGGACGTGCCGCTCGGCCAGCCCCGCCCCGGCGAGGTGCTCTTCCGGGTGGACGCCATCGGACTCAACCGCGCCGACGCCCTCTTCCGTGCGGGCACCTACTACTACCCGCCCACGCTGCCCGGTTCGCGGCTCGGCTACGAGGCCGCCGGGGTCGTCGAGTCGGTCGGCGAGGGCGTGAGCGGCTTCGCGCCCGGCGATCCGGTGATGGCCGCGGCCAACTTCGACTTCGGGGTTCACGGCGTGCACGCCGAGCGGGTCGTGCTGCCGCAGGAGTCGGTGGTGCACCGTCCCGCCGGCACCGACGCCGTGACCTCGGCAGCGGCGTGGCTGACCTACACCACCGCATACGGCGGGCTGGTGGAGACCGCCGGGATGACCCCCGGCGACCACGTAGTGATCACGGGCGCGTCGAGCGGAGTCGGCACGGCCGCGATCCAGACGGCCTTGCGGCACGGCGCGATCCCCATCGCCACCACGCGCAGCCCGCGGAAGCGGCAGCGGCTCCTGGAACTCGGCGCGGCCCATGTCATCGCGACGGACTCCGAGGAGCTGGTCGCGGAGGTCCACCGGATCACCGGGGGCAAGGGCGCCGAGGTCGTCTTCGACGCGATCGGCGGACCCGGCTTCGCCGCCCTCGGGGACGCCCTCGCCCCCGGCGGCACGGCGGTGCTGTACGGCTGGCTCGACCCGCGTCCGGCCCAGTTGGGCCTCAACTGGCCCCAGACGGTTCACATGTACAACAACGGCACTCTCGTGGAGCGTCCCGACCTCCGACGGCGCGCCGCCGCGTACATCGGCTCCGGACTGGCCGACGGCACGCTGGCGCCCGTGATCGCCGAAACGTTCGACGGCCTGGATCGCGTCGCCGACGCGCACCGGCTGATGGAGTCCAACACGCACACCGGCAAGATCCTCGTGACCCTGTAGGCCCCAGGGCGGCGGCTGAAGGGTGATCCGACCGAAACCGCCTGGTTGGCGCAACCGGGGACGGCGCCGGGGCGGCAGCACGATCCGCCGCTACGTCATCTGGCGAGCGTGCTGCCGCCGAACGGCTACCTGACGGGTCGACAGGGCCCACGCGGCCTGATGCGGTGCTAGCGGACAATCACCTCCGCGATCCGCGGCACTCCACCGCGCCACACCAGGCGCGCCGCGTCCACCTCGCGCGGCCCGAACCGGAGCCGCGTGTACGGTCCGCGGACCTCACCCGCCCTGTGCCAGGTGCCGTCGGGCCCCCGCAGCTCCACCGTGGCGCGCACGGCGGTGTCCGACGGCTGCAGAACCGTCACCGATCGTGCGGTTCGCTGCTTGCCCAGCTCGACCGTCAGGGCCTCGCCCTCCCGCGGCGTCCGCGCCGCGCGGTAGACCGTGCCGAGGTCACCGTCGGCGGCCGCGCCCAGCGAGGAACCGGCCGCTGCCGGCGGGTCGCCGATGACGGACGCACTGTCCGTCACGACGCCGAACTCCCTGACGACCAGCCAATTGGTCTGCTTGGCTGTCGCCCGTGCCCGCACGAAACGTGCCGTGGTGCCCGGCGGAGCGGTGGCCGTGACGTCGGGCTGCCCGCTGAAGGCGGTGAGCTGCTGCCAGCTCGCACCGTCCGAGGAGTATTCGAGCACCCCCTGGCGCAGATAGTCGCCCGGACTCGTGGACTTGCCCATGGCGAGCTTGACGGAGCGCAACTCCCGTTCCTGGCGCAGGTCGACGCCGACGGTGTCGCCCACGGCGGGCGCGCGGCTGCTCCAGTAGAACGTGGCGTCGTCACCGTCGATCATCCGCGGGACGACGTTGTCGCGGTACACACCGATGCTGCTCGCCGCCCTGACGGCGCCCGGCACCCCCAGGATGCGGTCGTGCTCCGCCATCGCGTCGTCGACGAAGACGTCGAGCACCCCCTCACCGACGGTCACGGGCACCGGACGGCCGTCGAGCCCGACGTAGACGAACGAACGGGCCGTGGCGAGGAGCCCCGGGAGCCGCTGGCGCAGTTCCCAGGCCTCGCGGCCGTCGCCGTCACGCGCCTCCCCCACCAGACGCAGGGCGGTACGGGCCGCGGACGCCCAGGCCTCGGTCGCGTCGAGCCAGGGACCGGCGTCGTCGATGAACCCCTGCTCGGGCAGACGGTCGCGGAGCACCGACGGCGCGGCGCGCAGATCATCGAGCACCCGCTCGAGCCGGCGCTCGTCGCCGTCACGCCAGAACCGCTCGAACGCGGCCGCCAGTTCGGGAGCCTGCTGGAGATTCAGCCGGGAGCTGTAGTTGACGTCGGAAAAGGTCCGCAGGGCACGTTGCACCCGAGTGTCGTCGCCCGCGTACCAGCGCACCGCGGCTTCCCAGGACGTTCTCGGATCGTAGGCGGCGTCGTTCCAGGCGTAGTCGGCGACGGTGAACAGGGCGATCTTGGAGGCGTGGGGCTGGATCATGGGGTTGGCGGTGATACCCGCGAGCTCGGCGGGCAGGCCCTTCTCCCGGCCGTTGAACGGTCCGAGGAGCAGCCGGTTGGTGACGTAGTCGTTGACCGGGTAGTTGTCCCAGGTCAGGATCGGGTGGTTGAACACGGCGCGGGCGGCCTTGGCCTGGGCGACGGTCATCGTCGGTGCGATGACCCCGATGCCGGTCCACTCCACGAGCACGTCCGGGTCGAGTTGCTCGGCCAGCGCCTTCTTGTACGGGGTGCCGGTGACGTTGTAGTACTCCGTCGGGACCATCTGCAGCGGCTGCGCACCGGGGTGTTCGGCGATGAACTCCCTGTTCACCCGGTTCAGGAGGTGGGCCTGCGCGGCACCCGCCGCGGCACCGCCCGTGCCCCACTTGGCCTGGTCGTCCGGACAGTTCCACGAGGTGTAGCTGATGTCGTCGAGCGGCACGGCGAAGGTACGGACGCCGATCTCCCAGATCGACCGGAACTTGTCGATGAGCGCCGCGGTGTCCGCGTCGGAGCTGTAGCAGATGGACAGGCCCGGCGACAGGGCGTACGTGAAGTCGACATGGCGCTCGCCGGCCCGGTCGACCAGCTCCTTGATCTGTGCCAGTTCCCGCGCCGGGTGGGGCTCGCGCCACTTGTCCCGCAGATACGGGTCGTCCTTGGGCGAGTAGACGTAGATGTTCATCTTGTGCTCGCCGTAGAAGTCGAGCTGGTCGAGGCGTGCATCGTGGGACCACGGCGTGCCGTAGAAGCCCTCGATGACACCGCGCAGTCCGGTGGCCGGCCAGTCGCGGACAGCCAGGCCGCCGACCTTCGCGCCGGGCCGGTCGCGGCGCGGGAGGATCTGCCGCAGCGTCTGGGCGGCGTAGTAGGTGCCGGTGGCGTCCTTTCCGGCCAGGACGACGCGTTCCTCGCCGATACCCAGCACATAGCCGTCGGCGGGCAGCCCGGCCGGCCCCTCGAGGGTCAGCGCGCCGAGCGCCGCCGCGGAGCCGACGTGGACGGTGAGCCGGTCGCGCACGGCCCGGTCGCCGTGCACGATCCGCTGGGCGCCCGCGTCGCGGAGCGCCTGCTCGGTGACCCGGACGGCCTGGGTGTCGGCGCTCTCTCCGGGGATCAGTGTGACGGTCGAGGTGATGGTCACCCGGTCGTCGAGGGATCGGACCGACTGCGGGGTCGGGGTGATGGCCGGGGCTTCGGCGCCGGCCGCCTTGGGCTCGTCGGCCGCAAGGGCGACGGTCGGCGTCAGCAAGAGGGTGAGGGCCGCGGCGAGCACGGCGAGACGGGTCGGGCGAAGCGTCACTTTTCCTCCATGGGCCGCTGGGGTCGCACAAGGAAGTTCGCGCATCACAACACTCGCAATTGACCAGTCATATGACGCTGTGTCAATCATGGGGAACGGACCGTCTTCACCGATGCGGGCCGTTCGGCGGCCCACACGTACGAATCCGGCCAGATGTGTGCTCCGAGGCGGTCGGCCGCCGGGGCGGGGGGGGTCGCCCTCACACCCCCACTCGACCCGCGCCCCCCCGCGGC